>QNFK01000106.1 GCA_003645495.1 Gammaproteobacteria bacterium | reverse complement strand
CACTTCAGAGCAGCGCATCAAAATTGCGCTGCAGAAATCCGTCCGTCTTACAGATCACTCGCTTGATCTCCTGGCCCGCTGCGGCCTGAAATTCACGCAAAGTAAAGATCAGCTGTTCTGCTACGGCGAGAACATGCCAGTCGATCTGCTATTGGTACGAGACGACGACATCCCAGGACTGGTCAGCGATGACGTATGCGACCTGGGCATCGCCGGATTGAATGTCGTACAGGAAAAGCGCCTGGGACTGCTAAAGGACGGTAAACCCGCGTTGTTCGACCAAGTCTATGCACTCGATTTCGGTCATTGCCGGCTTGCGATCGCGGCTCCTGAAGGCATCGAATATCGTGGCCCGCGCAGCCTGCAGAATTCGCGTATCGCCACCAGCTATGTAGCGTCACTTGAGGATTTTCTCCAGCAACACGACATTGATGCCGAGATCGTCTACTTCTCAGGAGCCGTCGAGATCGCGCCGCGACTGGATAAAGCGGATTTCATTTGCGACCTGGTATCCAGTGGATCAACGCTTGCCGCCAATCAATTACGCGAAGTACAGACTGTCATGGACAGTGAAGCAGTGATTATTCAGACCCGTGCGCCATTACCGGATACGAAGCAGCGCTGGATTGCTCGCATATTGCAAAGACTGGATGGCGTATTGCAGGTGCGCGAAAGCAAATACGTCATGTTGCATGCGCCAAGATCGGCGCTTGAGCAAATTGTTGCACTGCTGCCCGGTGCCGAGTCTCCGACTATTATTCCGCTGGGCGGCGATGGTGACAAAGTCGCAGTCCACGCCGTCTGCCGCGAGAACGTTTTCTGGGAAACGCTGGAGAATCTCAAGAGCGCCGGTGCGAGTTCACTGCTCGTATTGCCAGTCGAGAAGATGCTGGCTTAATCTGATGTTTGCAGATATCAACATTTGGTCAGCACTCTCACCCGACGAGCAGTTCGAAATTTTACGACGCCCGGCATTGGTAGACGACTTGGCGACCAGGGAGCAGGCAGCGCGGATCATCGCTGCAGTTCGGCGTGATGGCGATGCAGCACTGTTTGAATTCGCGAAGCGGTTCGAAGGCAGAAGTTTGCAAACACTGCGAGTCACTGATGAGGAATTCTCAGCCGCCGAGTCCGATGTTTCACCTGAAGCCAAAACCGCGATTGACATAGCAATCACCAACGTCAGGCGTTTCCATGCGGCACAAATACCTGCCGAAATCGACCTGTCAGTTTGCCCCGGGGTACGCTGCGAGCGGCGCAACCAGGCGATCGACGCTGTTGGTCTGTATGTACCTGCCGGATCTGCGCCCCTGCCCTCGGCCGCAATAATGCTGGCGGTACCGGCGGCGATCGCCGCTTGTCCTGTCCGTATTCTTTGCACGCCTGCTGACGAGAATGGCGTCGTGAATGCGGCAACATTGTTCGCGGCCAGGCGTAGCGGCATTACAGACGTATTCAAGATCGGTGGCGCTCAGGCCATCGCCGCGATGGCGTACGGTACCGAAACCGTACCAAAAGTGAATAAAGTATTCGGTCCCGGTAACACCTGGGTAACAGCCGCCAAAACGCTGGTTGCAGGAGACCCTGCTGCCGCATCGATTGACATGCCTGCCGGGCCATCCGAGGTGCTGGTTATAGCGGATGTTATGGCCGAGCCGCAATTCGTCGCAGCGGATCTGTTATCGCAGGCGGAACACGGTGAAGACTCCCAGGTGATATTGGTTACGACGAGCCAGGATGTCGCGGACGAAACTATCCGCGAAACTGAGGCACAGTTATTGAATTTGGCGCGGCGGGATATTGCCCGGGCGGCATTGCAGCGAAGCCAGGTGATCCTGGTGGACGATATTCCTTCCGCAATTGACGTTAGTAATCGATATGCGCCGGAACACCTTATTCTGCAGATAGAAAACCCGCGCACGGTACTGGATCAGGTCCGCAATGCAGGTTCCGTATTTCTCGGCAGGTGGTCACCCGAGTCGGTTGGTGACTATTGCAGCGGCACCAATCACGTATTGCCGACCTATGGCACCGCAAAAAGTTACAGCGGCCTGGGTGTAGAGCAGTTCATGCGCCAGATGACTGTACAGGAATTGACGGAAGATGGTCTGCGCCTGCTTGCGCCGACAGTCATCGAACTGGCAACCCTGGAAAGTCTCGATGCACATGCACAAGCCGTGCGCATCAGATTGGACAACACCGTCCGGGCAGAGGTGGCGTAATGACGATAGCCGCGCTCGCCCGAGCGGAGATACGCAACCTGCAATCCTATCAGGCGGCAGCGGTCGCTGATGACAACGTAAAAATGCATGCGAATGAGGCACCTGCGGCAACCGGCACTGGCGAAACAGATGGTCTCAATCGTTACCCTGCCCCACGACCTGCAGCACTTATCAGCTTAATGGCAGGCTACTACGGCGTTGCAGAGGGCAATGTGCTGGTAACGCGCGGCAGTAGTGAGGGTATCGACCTGTTGATGCGTTCTTTTTGTTCCGCCGGTCGGGACAACGTACTGCTTACACCGCCAGCGTTCGAAATGTACCAGGTTTACGCATCTATACAGGGCACACGCGCAATTAGCGTCCCACTGCAGGCAGAAAGGGATTTTGCAGTGAATACCGATCTGCTGCTCGGCTCTTGCGACGCCAACACGAAGCTGATCTTTCTCTGTTCACCGAACAACCCCGTTGGCACAGTAATTCCACGAGCCGAGATAGTGCGAATTCTTGAAACACGCACGGCCAAATCCGTGGTGGTCATCGACGAAGCCTATGTCGAATACAGTGATACGGAATCGCTGGCATCACTGGTTACACAATTCGAAAACCTGGTCGTACTCCGTACTCTTTCCAAAGCACTGGCGCTTGCTGGCGCTCGTTGCGGTGCAGTTATCGCATCGACTGAAATCCTGGCACTCCTGCAAAGCGTCCTTGCTCCGTACGCAATGGCTTCTCCCGTCATCACCAGTGCCGAGCGTGCACTCACCGGCATGCAACTGAGAGAGGCGCTGGAGTCCGTGAATACGATCACCGCAGAACGGGAACGATTACGGGTTGAGCTCGGCAATTGCGCGACAATTGAGAGGGTCTGGCCCAGTCAGGCGAACTTTTTGTTTGTACGCTTCCACGATCTTGCGAAAGTAGAACGTTGTCTTGCTGATGCCGGCATCACAATTCGCATTTATGCTGGCAATTCTGAGCTGCACAATTGCGCACGAATCACGATCGCTTCAGCAACCGACAATGATCGCCTGCTGCGTGCATTAAGGAGTCTAGATTAGGATGTCAAAAGTACTCTTTATTGATCGTGACGGCACCCTGATCGACGAACCTGCTGACAAACAAGTCGACGCCTTGCACAAAGTGCGACTGGTTCCTGGTGTCATCAGCGGTTTACAACGATTGCGCGACCTTGGTTTTCAATTCGTGATGGTCAGCAACCAGGACGGCCTCGGCACAAGCTCCTTTCCACAAGCGGATTTCGAGATTTGCCAGGAACATACGGTAGCGCTCTTCGCATCACAGGGAATTCAATTCGACGAAGTGTTGATTTGTCCGCACTGGGAAAACGATGGCTGTGATTGTCGCAAGCCAAGAACCGGCCTGCTCACTCGTTTCCTCGCCAATAACACCCTCGATATGGATTCGTGCGCCGTCATCGGCGATCGCAGCACCGATATGCAGCTGGCGGCCGCACTCGGAATTCGCGGCTTGCAAATCGGCGCTGGTGAAGCACCGATGTCCTGGGAAGACATATGCATTGCTCTTGCACCCGGCGCGAGAACTGGCGAATTTTCAAGGAAAACAAAAGAAACAAGCATTTCTGCAACCGTAAACCTGGACGCATCGAGCCCGCTAACGGTAATGACCGGAATTGGCTTTTACGATCACATGCTTGAGCAAGTCGCGAAACATGGTGGATTTAGTCTCAACGTACGATGTGATGGCGACCTGCATATCGACGAACACCATACTGTCGAAGATACGGCACTGTGTATCGGCAATGCACTGCGGATCGCACTGGGTGATAAACGAGGCATTGCGCGCTTTGGCTTCCAGCTACCGATGGACGAAAGTGAAGCCCGTGTATCACTCGACCTGTCCGGGCGTCCCTACTCCAAATTCAGTGGTGATTTTCCACGCGACCAGGTCGGACAAATGCCCACGGAACTGGTGCCCCATTTTTTCCAGTCTCTTGCGGATTCATTGGGTGCCGCGCTACATGTCTCTGTCACAGGTAGCAATTCACATCATATGGTTGAGGCGTGCTTCAAAGCGCTTGGTCGTGCTTTACGACAGGCCATCCGTCTCGAGAGTGATGAACTGCCATCAACGAAAGGTGTGCTGAGCTGATATGTCAGGCGCTCGGGTTGCAATTGTTGACAGCGGTGGCGCGAATATCGCGTCACTGACTTATGCCCTTGATCGCCTTGGTATCGAGAGCAAATTGACGCGGGACGCCCAAACGATCCGGAACGCCAGCCACGTAATCCTCCCGGGTGTCGGCGCCGCTGCAGATGCGATGCAGAGACTCAACAGCAACAACCTGTCAAAAGTCATTACCGAACTTGGCCAGCCGGTACTTGGTATCTGCCTCGGCATGCAGCTGTTTGCGAAAGCGTCCGAGGAAGAGACCACTGAATGCCTGGGCGTCATCCCCGCAATGGCGGAGAAGCTGCAGGGCAGCCCACAAATGCCTGTGCCTAATATGGGCTGGTGCCAGGTCCATCAATCGGGGTCACATGAATTGTTTGCGGGCATAGAGAACAATAGTTATTTCTACTTTGTGCACAGTTTTGCACTTCCTGTAGGCGAATACACGCTTGCTCAAGCTGAACACTCGCAGCCGTTTACAGCAGTGCTTGCACAGGGAAACTTCTTTGCAACGCAGTTTCACCCGGAGCGCTCGGCTACAGTCGGCTCGCAACTTCTCAGCAATTTCGCAGGTCTCCGGGCATGAAAATCATTCCGGCCATCGATCTTCGCCAGGGACAATGCGTGCGCCTTTTTCAGGGCAATTTCGACCGCCAGACAATCTACGGCAAAGATCCTGTTGCGCTGGCGGACAGTTACCGAAACATGGGATTCAGCGATGTGCATATCGTCGATCTCGATGGCGCCCGGTCGGGGCAGCAGGAAAATCAGGAGATCATCCGCTCAATTATCAAAAGCAGCGAACTGGCTGTTCAGGTCGGCGGCGGAATACGGTCGGCTGAACAACTCGAGTCCTGGCTCGATGCGGGCGTTGCTCGTGTGGTCATTGGCAGTCTCGCAATCATTCGCCCTCGCCTGGTAAGTGAGTGGCTCGCCAGTTACGGCCCGGAAAAAGTCGTATTGGCGCTCGACGTTACCCTGGATGAAACTGGTACACCCCAGGTTGCCACTCACGGCTGGACCCGGCCTGGGAACATAACGCTTTGGCAGTGCATCGACACATACCTGGATGTGGGTTTACAGCATGTCCTGTGCACAGACATAAGCAGGGATGGCGCGATGACCGGGCCGAATATTGAGCTTTATGCACAGCTAATCGGGAAGTATCCACAAATACAATTGCAGGCTTCGGGAGGTGTCCGCGATATCAACGACCTGAAAGCACTCGATCGTATTGGCTTGCCGGCGGCCATCAGTGGGCGCGCATTATTAGATGGCAAGATCGATTCCACGGAGTTGACGACATTCCTGCCCGCCGCATAATTCCCTGCCTTGACGTTCGTGACGGCAAAGTTGTCAAGGGCGTACAGTTTCGCAATCATCGCGTCGTTGGCGACATCCTCGAGCTGGCAGAACGCTATTGCAGCGCGGGCGCCGACGAACTCGTGTTCTACGACATCACCGCAAGCCCGGATGGCCGCACTGTCAACAGGAACTGGGTCAGTAACGTAGCAGCGCTGCTCGACATCCCTTTTTGCGTCGCCGGTGGAATTCGCACCGTCGCCGATGCCGAAGATATCCTGCGAAAAGGTGCCGACAAGATTTCCATTAATTCCCCCGCGCTGGAGAACCCCGGCCTGATTGCCGACCTGGCAAAACGATTCGGTTCGCAGTGCGTTGTCCTGGGCGTTGATAGCCACAGCATGGGAAGTTCATGGCACGTTTACCAGAACACCGGTGATGCGAAGCGGATATCCAGGACGTCACGAAGTACGACGGAATGGATTACCGAAGCGCAGAATCTTGGGGCCGGAGAAATTGTTCTGAACTGTATGAATCAGGATGGCGTGCGAAATGGCTATGATATTGAGCAGCTTGCAGCAATCCAGGAACGTTGCCACGTTCCGCTGGTGGCATCTGGCGGGGCCGGGACAATGCAGGACTTCGCGTCGGTTTTCCGGGAAACCGGGGCCTCCGGCGCATTGGCTGCCAGTGTATTTCACAGCGGAGACATAACCATTCCTGATTTGAAGCATTATCTGCACGACGCCAATATCGAGGTGCGCTTATGAATTTCTCTGGCGACGCAATCGACTGGGACAAAGGCGATGGCCTCGTACCAGCGATTGTTCAACATGGCATCACCGGGCGTGTCCTGATGCTCGGCTACATGAACGCCGCAGCGCTGGCTGCGACACAGGCAACTGGTTTCGTAACATTCTACAGCCGCTCACGACAATGTCTTTGGACCAAAGGGGAAACATCCGGCAATAAACTGGAGCTCGCCGACATTGAACTCGATTG
>QNFK01000105.1 GCA_003645495.1 Gammaproteobacteria bacterium | reverse complement strand
GGGCGAGGCAAAGAACCACGCCCATCAGGGCGAAAAATGCGACCACACCAACGACCACCGAGATGGCAATCGTCAATGCGCCAACCACTATGACGAGCAGGTTTGCCAGCGGATTGCTGGCGGGAAACTGTCTGTTTTTGCTGTGCTGATTCAAGTTATCAATTCTCGCGTATTGGGCGAACATTCTCGCCTGTTGGGCTCATTCTCGCCTATTTGGCCCGACTGTAGAAGCCTTCGAACCATGGTACCCAGGTCTTTCCATCATCATTTGACTGCTCAAAGAACTGCCGCACGCGGCCGTCCGGCAACGGCGTCCAAAGCGCTCGAAATGGCACTGTGGTGCCATTTCCTATGGTGTGCAACTGTCCTTCCATACGCATGCCATCAGCTGTCAGTCCGCCACGAATGTTGATCTGACTGCCACCCTCTGCATTCCATATCTGGACCCACTCGTCGGTCGCTTTGTCCAGGTAGTTGACACTCATGCCCGTACCACCCGACGAGTTTTCCCAGCGTTCGATCAATACACAACCGCGTTCCTCTCGCTCAATGGTGTTTGTGCCGACCAACGTTCCGTTCGCCACGTGCACATCCCACGATCCGAGCCAGAAGTCGAAGTCACCGAAACCGTCCATGTGGGCGCAGGGATAAGCCTGCATCGACATCTCTGCGACAAGTGAATCGTATCCGGACTGCCCTGCCAGGGAATTAATGACGGGATCGCTGGTCAGGACACCGACCGAAGTAAACCCCAAATCAGCCACTTCCTGCAGTGCGGCGACAGCCTTTGCCGAATGACCCCCTGCGACATAAATACGTGCCCGCTCAAGACCCACTCGAACTGGCGGTAATTCGTACCTGGCAGCTGTATCCAGCGCTTTAGTCGCCAACTCAAGCTCACTGGCATTACGAGCAGCGGTAGCCACGGCAAGCCAGTCCTGCGGTGATTCGCTGCCACTTTGCTCTAATGCGGCGTATTGACTGGCAATGTCCTCAACCGGACTTTCCGCAATGACCGGGAAAGACAGGCCCATTGTGAACACAACCGGAATCAATAAACGCAGGTAATTGGGATATTGCATAAATCTCGTTTTCCTGATGATTTGGCGGAAATTCCTGAAGGTAAGACCTTGTTGCCTCGTTATGGTTCGGCCCGGCCAATCATCACTGCATGCCTATATGACGCTGTCAAAGCGTGTTTTCAATGATTCCGACGAAATAATGCCAAATTCCCGAGTCCTGTCAGGCATAAGCGGTTGAATCCACGCAGCGCAGCAAGCAAAATGCGCCGTCGCACAACCAATGCAGCACCGGAGAGGTGGCAGAGCGGTTGAATGCACTGGTCTTGAAAACCAGCAAGGGTTTGTAGCCCTTCGAGGGTTCGACAAATCGGCACGACAGCCGATTTGGACCGCGCAGCGGCCCCGAAGGGGGGCCGCACAGGGATGTGCGGCATCAATCCCTCCCGGATTTTGGTCTTGCTACGATCTTCCTTGTTGAATTATTCGCTCTATACGAACAGAATGCGCCGTCGCACAACCATTGCAATACCGGAGAGGTGGCAGAGCGGTTGAATGCACTGGTCTTGAAAACCAGCAAGGGTTTGTAGCCCTTCGAGGGTTCGAATCCCTCCCTCTCCGCCATCATTTTGTGCTTTCGTTCAAGAAGCCCTCAAAAGCACAGAAAAACTAAGCATTCGAACCCTCGAAATAAACAACAGGGTTCGACAAATCGGCACAGCCGATTTGGACGCGCGAAGCGCGCCCCGCAGGGGTGAACGAGCGAAGCGAGTGAATCACAAATCTGCAGGAGCAGATTTGGACGTGCGAAGCACGCCCTCAGGGCGCGGAACAGGACGTTCCGCGTCAATCCCTCCCGGAGATCAACCTACGGCATCTCCCCACTAGCAAGCCACCGCGAACAATTAACCCCCAATTTCTCCAACGCCAAAGCCTCATACCTCGCGTTATCCTGCTCAGTCAGCACGTCCCGCCAACGCCCATTAGTACCCTTATGTATGAACGTCTTGGCACCACCTTCCCAAAACGCACCGCCTAGCGGCACAGATTTCTCCGCGTTTTTCTTCATATAGTTGAAACTACAGTGCTCAAGGATCGCATCCCACTTACTTTCATCAATTGTAATTTCGAGAAAGTCAGCGATCTCACGAATTTGCCCGGGCATATCGGCCTTCAATGCCGCGAAATGGAGCACCTTAAGGTTTGGCAGGTGGCGAATTTTCCACCATGTGGAAATGTTGTTCCAATAACTCCAGAGCGGATACCCATCATTATCAAGCCAATGACGAAAATACTCGTGTACACCGTGCAGCGGAGGTTCAGCACGTTCGATTCCAGGGGGAGCAACGGAATTGATTTCTTTATAAAACAAATCATTGAAATTGGCATGATGGTTGTAATAGCTCCACACAACATCCCGACCATCCCGGGCAATATAAATGTATTTGGCATCAGGAGAATAGACGAGCGCATCTACCGGCAAGTGTGTCTTGATAAAACGTCGGTGGCTCTGTTCCCTGAGCGCTGCAAATTTCACATCCTTTGGTGGCAGCCGCAGGTCGACCCACGGTGACATCGCCGCCACATCCTGATCTGTCGCACCATTGAATATCAGTTGCGAGAGGATCTGCTGCAACCAGGTCGTTCCGGATTTCGCATACGTGGCAACGATAATGTCATCGCCGCGAAACTCAAAGTCGTTCCACAACGTGCTATCAAAAAAACTATGGTAAAGCTCACCCGTCTTTACGGGCCACCCGATATTTTCCGAATTGTCACTGTTGCTCATTACGATTCCCCTTTACCAGTTCATCCAGCAGCGCCAGAAAATCCGCTGCATGACTCTCTCCCCCAGGTGAAGACCGCCATAATTTGAATATTGGCAGGCGCACCACTCCCGGGAGCGTTCCCAGGCGCCCGTCCCATGGCTGGGCGTCAAGATAGCCGGTTTTGAATTGATGATAACGGCTCTCTGTTTCAATCATGTAGACGTTAAACAGCACGATTGCCCTGCGCGTTTCTTCGCCGCTCGCTAGCGGCGTGCCGCTTTGGATTTTTTCCCAGGTAGCCGCGTTTTCTACGAGAAGCGACATCATCGCAATCTCGGATTGCATGACGGACTGAATAGTCGTCGAACGCAATGCTCTCGTATTCTGCCGAATCTGCATTGTCAGAAATACCAATGTCACGACGACGAGAATCACGCCTACGATCTCTGCAATATTCGCGTAGTACTCCAGCGCCATTATGCCCCCGGCAGTTGTTTTTATTTTTTTAACAGTATGCGGCTGGGCTACATATTACCTGCAATCCAAGGTCAGATGACGTTTCCTGAACGGGCCGGTGATCACTCGACCACTTTCACCCCGGATAACGAGGTACAGGTTGGAATTCGTTGTTATGCTTACACTCTTTACACGGTTGCTGGAAAGGCCACGCATGGTCCTTTATCGCTACTACTGACCCGTGCGGGCACAGAAATTGACTGAAGTTCGAATACTAATCGTTGGCGGTGCATCACTCGATACGCTCGACGGTGCCGACGATCTGGTTGCCGGTGGCGCGGGCATGTACACGGCTATGGCATCTCACCGCAGCGGCGCATCCGTTACCCTGTATGCACCGCGACCCGCCCCCATTCCCGACGCATTGCAGCTGGTCGCAAAAAGTTTGGAGTGGCTGGGTCCCTCGGTTGCGCTGCAAGACTTTGCACATTTCGAAATAACCTATACGGACAGCCAGGCTGTTTATGTGCGGTCCCACTTTGGCGGTGAAGAGGCCCTCTCACCAAAGGAGATGCCGGCCGACCTTTCCGGTTTCGACTGCGTACATCTCATACCACTCGGTGATCTCCGCCAGCAACATTCTTTTACGCTCACTTGTCGAGAGAGAGGCGCACGACTGGTTTCCGCGGGAACTGCTCTTCATCTTATTAATGAACAGCCGGACGACGCAGTCAACGTTTTGCAAGGGTCCGACCTGTTCTTCATGAACGAAGAGGAAGCTGTGCGTTTGTTCGGCTCAATGGATGCGGTGAACTCCAGGCCCGGGCAAACGATATTTGTTACTAAAGGGCGTGCTGGTGCAACCGTCATTCAGGGGAATGTCGCAACACATCTGGACGGCGTCAGCGCGAGCGTTGTCGACCCTACCGGGGCCGGCGACACCTTTTGTGGCGCCACGCTTGCCAACCTTGCGTCTGGCTATCATCCGGTCATGGCGGCGCGCCAGGCAATGCCGCTCTCGGCGCAAATGACAGAAGGTGTCGGACCATCCGCGCTACTACGTTCATCACCGCCACCGGAACCGCCACTTGACCAGCGCGTGATAGTGAATCCGGAAAATATTGTGAGAATCGCCAAGCATATCGCGGGCGTTACGGATATCACGCCATTTGCGTTTACCGGTCCCGACTTGCCAGCGCCAGACCATCCGGCGGCGCTCGACTATTTCTTCGCCTCAACCCTGCAACAATTCAGCTTCTGGACAGCGTCCGCTGATCGATACGAACGACCTCTTATCGCAACCGTTGACGGCGAAGAACGCAAGGGCGCGTTCTACCTGTTTCGCGCGTACCTGCGCTGGCTGGAGAACGATCCGGAGATGCTCACACCAGCACATCAGGCCGATCTCACCAGGGCAGACATGCTGGCAGTATTGCGTGCCGATGATGGCACCGACCCAATGCCCGCCTTCGACCTGCACCTTGAACTGGCCCGCCAGTACGGGCGCGACATGTTAGCGCTTGATCTGACGCCACTGACAATGCTGCAGCAAGTCAGTGCATCCGCGTCACCACTACGGTCGCTATTACAGTTTCTCGATCATGTCGGTGGTTACAAGGAAGATCCCCTGCGCAAAAAGGCGGGATTGCTGGCCATAATCCTGCAACAAAGACCTGAAGCCTTCCTCTCCAGCGGCGAAGACGAGGTACCGCCTGTGGTCGACTACCATGTGATGCGCTCGTGCCTGCGCACGGGCCTGATCGATGTGACAGATGACGAGTTGGCAGCGAAGCTGGTCGGGCGACAGTTGTTATCCGCCAATGAAGAGTGGGCAGTTCGAGCCGCCGCGCACATGGCTATTGAACAAGTTGTCGAAAAATCAGGCAAGAGCATGGGTGCGGTGGACTGGTTCTTTTTCCAGGCGCGTCAGCGCTGCCCCGAAATGAGTGAACCGCAATGTGAATTGTGTGCAGTCGATCCGGTCTGTGGTCACCGCAAAGAACTCTTTCAACCCGTGCGCAGGACGACGTATTACTGACGTAAGAAAACGGGTTCGGATCCAATTGGCTCCGAACCCTTCGTACGATGTTCTTATTCCTTCAATTCAACCAGAACAACTTCCATCGGTTCGTCGCCCAGATTCTCCGGCAAATGTTCCTCTGCATCAGCCCACTGAGTGCCACCAAATTCAGCAGTTACATCCGTCGATGTGCCATCAGGTAATGTCATGCGAACGGTACTTGTGGTCAAAAAAATCGCCACATTCGGGCCATGCGTATGCATAACTGACTTTTCACCCGGACCGTATTTAATTCGTATTACTCGAACTTTATCGTTTTCAAATTCAACCGTGTAATGCTCTGGGTCAGCTTCAACCCCATCTGCGGCAATCGCCGTAGTCGAAAAAAACGCAACTGAAATTAACGATATGCTAATGAATATTTTTCTAAACATTTTTTGAGCCCCCATGATCTCACTGCGTGAGATTTTGTTGTTATTGATTACCCAAGTATAGTTGGCCAAATCCGATTCGCAACATCAAGTCATTTCCAGTCGCCGGCGCAACATGATATCGGCACCGGCCAGAATGAAAATTTTAGCGTTATAGGACTATTTCCTCGCGAGACAGGATTTAGACATCACCCAACGACTGTTCGATCCCCTCAAGACCCCGCTGCAACAATTCCCGCGGACAGGCAAGATTCAATCTGAAGAAGCCCTCGCCTTCCTTGCCGAATTCAGTACCGCCGTACAAACCAACGCCACCGATATCGACCAATCGCCGCATGATCTCATCCTGACTCAATCCCAGTTGCCGGCAATCAAGCCAACTGAGATAAGTTGCCTCTGCATGGATTTTTCTGATCGCTGGTAATCGTTCCCGGAAAAACTTTTCAGCAAACTCGTGATTCGCTGCAAGGTACGCAACCAACCCATCCAGCCACGGCGCACAGTGACGATATCCAGCGATCATTCCTTCAGTTCCAAATGTGCTGTCATGATTAAGCTGCATCGTGTTCAGGAAAACCTGGTAGCGCGCACGAATTTTTTCATCGGGAATGATGAGCGTCGACTGCGGTATGCCAGCAGTATTGAAGGTCTTGTTTGGCGAAATAACAGTAACGGAACGTTCGCCGCCAATACTGCCAAACGGTAAATGGCGGTGCCCGGGCAAGACAAGGTCGCAATGGACTTCATCTGATACGACAATCAAGTCATGTTCTTCTGCCAACTCCGATAGCGCGACAAGCTCATCACGACTAAAAACGCGACCGACTGGATTGTGCGGGCTGCAAAGTACAACCATGCGCGTATCCGCTGTAATCTTTCGCGCCAGATCGTCGATGTCCAGTTCATACCGCCCGTCCGTTTCCTTAAGCGGATTACGAATCAGTTTTCGACCATTCTGTTCAACCAGGCCAAGTAATGGTCCGTATGTGGGTGTCGGCGCCG
>QNFK01000104.1 GCA_003645495.1 Gammaproteobacteria bacterium | reverse complement strand
GACCGGACGAGCACCTGATAGGTCGCTACCCGGAACTGATGGAGTGGATTCGACGGCAGCACGAAAATGGCGCATCAATCTATTCGGCCTGTTCCGGGGCCGTGATGCTCGCAGAAACCGGCCTGCTAAATGAGTGCGATGCAACCTCTCACTGGGGTTATCAGAACCTGTTCCGCAAGCATTATCCGAAAGTTCGTTTTCGCCCGGAACCTAACCTGGCGTTCGCAGACCCGGCCGGACAAATTGTCACTGCCGGCGGCACGACCTCATGGCACGATCTTGCTATCCACATTATTTCGCGTCACTGCAGCCCGGGCGAAGCACTGCGAATAGCAAAGGTCTATCTGCTCAAGTGGCATGGCGAAGGACAATTGCCATACGAAACGCTGGTACGAAATAATCCACACGCCGATTCCGTGGTTAACGATTGTGAGCAATGGCTTCAGGAGCATTTTCGGGAACAGTCTGCAGTGCAGCGCGTTGTCCGGCAATCGAAAATTCCGGAACGAACGCTCAAGCGTCGCTTCAAAATTGCGACCGGCTCATCTTTGATTGACTACTTGCAAAATGTCCGCGTTGAACAAGCAAAGCGCCAGCTTGAATCCGCAGAAATACCAGTTGACGAAATCAGCTTCGATGTGGGCTACGAAGACCCGTCATTCTTCCGGCGCGTTTTCAAACGAAAAACCGGCCTGACTCCAAGTCAATATCGGCGCATGTTCAAGCCTGTACTTGAGGCGGCTGTTTCTCAGTAATCCGTAACAGCATGCTATGCGGCATCGGCTGCAGTGGGATCATAGCCGAGATTTGGTGACAGCCATTTTTCAGCTTCCGCAAGACTGATACCTTTTCGTTCGGCGAATGACTCCACCTGATCGCGCGCAATCTTGCCTACGGAAAAATATTTCGATTCCGGGTGTGAATAGAAAAATCCACTAACAGCCGCAGTAGGAAACATTGCATAGGAATCGGTAAGCCGCAAACCGATCGCCGATTCCACATCCAGTAAATCCCACAATTTGGCCTTCTCCGTATGATCCGGACAAGCCGGGTAGCCCGGCGCGGGTCTGATGCCACGATACTGTTCGGTAATGAGCTCCGCATTGGCGAGGTTTTCTGCAGAAGCATAGCCCCAGAAGTCCTTACGAACTCGTTCGTGCAAGTATTCCGCCAGCGCTTCCGCCAACCTGTCGGCCAGTGCCTTCAGCAGAATACTGCTGTAGTCGTCGTGATCCGCTTCAAAACGACTGACATGTTCGTCAATTCCGAAGCCTGCAGAAACAGCGAACGCACCAATGTAATCCGCGACACCACTGTCGAGGGGCGCCACAAAATCTGCAAGGCAATGATGCGACATATCCTGCGGCTTGCTGCGTTGTTGCCTGAGGTGGCAAAGTCGCATTAGCTCGACCTGGCGGTCATCATCCGAGAACACCTGGATATCGTCTTGATCGATCGAATTGGCCGGGAAGAATCCGTAAACGGCTTTGGCCTGTAACCATTTCTCGCTAATAATCTTTTCCAGCATCACAGAAGCGTCGCTGAATAATGTTCGTGCTGCCTCACCGACGACCTTATCGCTCAAAATATCCGGATATTTGCCGTGGAATTCCCAGGCATTGAAGAACGGCATCCAGTCGATGTAATTTTTTAACTCGGCAAGGTCGATGTCGTCGATAATCCTGCTACCGATGAAGGTCGGCCTGGCAGTTTGGTATCCATTCCAGTCGATAGGATGCTTATTGTCGCGCGCCTGGGACAACGACAATTGCGGTGACAGGCGCGACTTACCAGCATGTCGCTCGCGGCGCTTGGCATTTTCCTCGCGCGTTTTCTTAACCAGTCGTGCCCGACTATCTTCTTTGATTAACGCCTGTGCCACACCGACTGATCTCGACGCATCTTTGACGTAAATGACCGGCCCGTCATAATTGGGCTCGATTTTGACAGCCGTATGCGCAGGCGATGTTGTTGCGCCACCAATCAGCAGTGGCAGGTCGAAATCCAGACGTTGCATTTCGGCGGCAACGTTGACCATTTCGTCCAGGGAGGGCGTTATCAGTCCGGACAAACCCACCATTTGTGCGTTTTCCCGTTTCGCCGTCTCGAGGATCTTTGTGCATGACACCATGACGCCGAGATCGATGACTTCAAAATTGTTGCACTGGAGCACCACGCCAACGATATTCTTGCCGATGTCATGCACATCACCCTTGACCGTCGCCATGATGATCTTGCCGTTTGTTTCTACCACCCCACCTTTTTCTGCTTCAATAAACGGCAGAAGATGAGCAACCGCTTTTTTCATAACACGTGCCGACTTAACCACTTGTGGCAAAAACATCTGGCCGGCGCCGAACAGGTCACCAACGACATTCATTCCTGACATCAACGGTCCTTCAATCACCTTGATCGGGCGATCGGCCGCAAGCCGGGCCTCCTCGGTATCGTCGACAACAAATTCATCTATGCCATTGACCAGCGCATGCTCCAGCCGCTTTTCGACCGGCTCCGAGCGCCAGCTCATGTCTTTTGTTTTGGCTTTTTGCCCGCCGCTCTGTCCTTTGTAGGACTCTGCTACCTCAAGCAATCGCTCCGTTCCATCGTCGCGGCGGTTCAGGACCACGTCCTCGACTGCGTCTTTCAGGTCTTGCGGCAAGTCTGCATAAATCGCCAACTGACCCGCGTTAACGATTCCCATGTCCATGCCAGCCTGGATGGCGTGATACAGGAAGACAGAATGTATTGCTTCGCGCACCAGGTTGTTGCCGCGAAAAGAAAACGAGACGTTGCTCACGCCACCGCTGACGAATACATCGGGTAATGCTTCCTTAATGCGCCGCGTTGCTTCGATAAAATCGAGACCATAGCTGTTGTGCTCTTCAATACCGGTCGCTACGGCAAATATATTCGGATCGAAGATAATGTCAGATGGATCCATGCCGACAGTTTCTGTCAGGATCTTGAAAGAGCGCTTACAAATGTCGACTTTTCGATCAACGTTATCGGCCTGCCCGTCTTCATCGAATGCCATGACAACAACTGCGGCGCCATAATCACGCACGAGACGCGCCTGCCGAATAAACTGTTCTTCGCCCTCTTTCAGGCTGATCGAGTTGACGACGGCTTTGCCCTGTACACAACGCAAACCCGCCTCTATTACAGACCACTTGGACGAGTCGATCATTATGGGTACGCGGGCTACGTCCGGCTCGGACGCGATGAGATTCAGATAGGTAACCATCGCCTTTTCCGAATCAAGCATGCCCTCGTCCATATTGATGTCGATGATCTGCGCACCGTTTTCGACCTGCCGCCGCGCAACCTGCACAGCGTCCGTGTAATTATCGGCCTCAATAAGTTTTCGAAATATCGCAGAACCGGTTACATTACTGCGCTCACCAACGTTAACGAACAAATCGTCGGGTCCGATATTGAAAGGTTCAAGTCCTGCAAGACGGCAGCGCGGAGGTAGCTCAGGAACCGGCCGTGGCTTTTGCCTCTGAATAACTTCATGCAGTGCTCTTATGTGATCCGGCGTCGTGCCACAACAACCGCCGACGAGGTTTACCAGGCCGCTGGTAACGAATTCACCAACAACGCTCGCCATTTTTTCAGGTGTTTCGTCATATTCGCCAAACTCGTTTGGCAAGCCGGCATTTGGATGAGCGCTGACCAGGGTATTGGCTACACGTGAGAGCTCAGCGACGTAAGGTCTCAGATCTTCCGCACCCAATGCACAATTCAGGCCGATCATGAAGGGTTCGACATGGCGCACGGAATTCCAGAACGCTTCCGTCGTTTGGCCCGACAGCGTTCTACCGGACGCATCTGTGATCGTGCCCGAGATCATCACTGGTATTTTCGTATCGAGCGCTTCGAATGCTCTTTTAATCGCGAAAATGGCGGCTTTTGCATTCAGCGTATCGAATATCGTTTCGACCATCAGGAAGTCGACGCCGCCCTCAATCAATGCAACAGCGGCTTGCTGGTAGGTTTCAGCGAGCTGCGCGAACGTAATGCTGCGAAAGCCCGGGTCGTTTACATCCGGCGACATAGACGCAGTGCGGTTAGCCGGACCGAGGACACCCGCAACGTATTTGGTCTCACCATGTTCAGCGGAGTATTTGTCTGCCGCCTCACGCGCGATTTGCGCGGAAGCCAGGTTTATTTCTGCTACCAGCGACTCCATCCCATAATCACCCATGGATGGGGCATTGGAGTTAAACGTGTTCGTTTCTATGATGTCGGCGCCGGCCGCAAGAAATTGACTATGAATATCCCGAATGACCTCCGGCCGTGTAAGTGACAACAAATCGTTGTTGCCTTTCAGGTCTGATTCCCAGTCCTTGAATCGTTCGCCGCGATACTCTTCTTCACCGAGACGGAAACCCTGGATCATCGTGCCCATCGCACCATCCAGCAGCAGGATTCGTTCGGTCAACGCTTTTTGCAGTGCTGCTATTCTTTGCTGCCGTTCCATGATCATTCCTCAGGCGGCCGCCTGCTCCGGTCGCACGCCCAACACGTGACAGATGGCAAATGTAAGATCGGCGCGATTCAAAGTGTAAAAATGAAACTCATCGATTCCTTCTTTTTGCATCATCCGCACCTGCTCGATGGCAACATTTGCTGCAATTAGCTTGCGCGTTTCCGGGTCGTCTTCCAGTCCGGCGAACCGGTCCGCCAGCCATTGCGGAACTTTTAATCCACACGCCTCTGCAAATCGCTGTAGTTGCGGGAATTTAGTAATCGGCAAAATTCCGGGAACGATGGTCGAGTCGATACCGGCACTGGCGCACCGATCGCGGAATTTGAGATACCCGCCAACATCGAAGAAAAACTGGGTTATCGCGCGTGAAGCGCCGGCATCCAGTTTGCGTTTGAGGTTTTCGAGATCTGCCTCAGCACTGGCCGCCTCCGGATGTACATCCGGATACGCCGCAACTGAAATGTCGAAGTCCGCTACCTGCTTCAGCCCGGCAACAAGATCCGACGCGAACGCATAGCCGTCGGCTTGCGGGACATAAGTCGTAACATCTTTTGGCGGATCACCTCTTAGTGCGACCAGGTGACGAATGCCCATATCCCAGTACTCCCGGGCGATATCGTCGATTTCTCCTTTACTGGCACCGATGCAGGTGAGATGCGGCGCCGCCGTCAGGTTCGTTTCCTTCATGATCCGTTCAACCGCCGCGTGGGTTCGTTGTCGGGTTGAACCATCGGCACCGTAAGTTACCGATACAAATCGCGGCTGCAAAACTGCAAGGCGTTCAATAGAACTCCACAGTGTTTTTTCCATCGCTTCGGTATTTGGCGGGAAGAATTCAAACGACACCTGGGTCTCGCGCTCATTTTTTTCTGCATTACTCATATCAAATACTCACGCAGCTACATTTCGGCTATCGGCCGGCGTAGCAACCGAGAGTAACCAGACGGGTCTTTTCTTCGGCGCAAAACGTGCCGGCGACAACCTGAGGGCAGCAGTCGCGCTCCACTCGGCGAGTGACTTCTGCAACTGCGCCGACGATCGTTCTGCGACGGACTCGAGAATAAACAGCCTGCCACCGGGTTTAAGGAGGCGCCTGGCTTCTTCGAGCGCACGCACGGGTTTTTTCGCATTGGCCAGCACATCGTCGATGATGATGGTGTTGAATTCAGCATCATCGAATGGCAACCGATACATGTCGCCTTTGCGCAAACTGCAATTCGGAATTCCAGCCAGCATCAATTCGGCACGGGCTAACTGACGCGCGTTAGCGTCAATGTCGACACCAACGGCGCGATTTGCACGACTCGCGAGCAATTTCAGAATTGCTCCCCGGCCACAGCCGACATCGAGCAGGTCGCCGATGGGTGCCGTCACAGTCAGATCCAGAATGGCACGATGCAAAGCACGATGGGGTGCGTCGTTCGCGTCGCCAACCACATTGTCACCAACACGCGTACCGCGACGCTCGTGCAGCAGCTTCGCATCTTCGCGAAACACCGGATCCTTATCAGGAATCAGCTCGAGCAACTGACGCAGACTGGCGCTGGAGGCAGCCTTTGCCGGCACCCGATAGAAAACCCGTTTACCATCGCGAAACCGTTCCAGCAATCCAGCATCGCAAAGCTGCTTTAACTGCTGCGAGATCCGCGGCTGGCTTTGACCGATGACCCGGGTCAGTTCTGAAACACTGCACTCACCGTGCCGGCAGAGAGCGACCAACCGCATGCGGGTCGGGTCCCCCAACGTTTTCAGGTACAGCAATAATGTTTCAGTAGAAGGTTTCATAAATATATAACGATTATCTTATATGTAGTATGGGGCAGTGTAGCATGACGCCCGCTTTACACCCAAAAGCGGACGTTAAGCTAGAATCATCAAAAGAGGCCGCTAATGACCCATTCCGGACGTTGCGACTGGTTCATTTGCTATCAGATCACGTTGTTTCGATCCCGAATTTATATTGGACCGATGTCTTCGAAAGTCGCTTGTCATTGCTGCTGAAGTGCACCTTCGACCTAGATGCGAATCTCCTATAGTCTCCGCCTATGCTCCAGCTTTTCCGAAAAATCAGGGAGGATATCGTGTCCGAAAGGAAGGCACGCAGATACCTAAATTATGCCATCGGAGAACTAATTCTAGTGGTGTTCGGTATTCTCATTGCGCTACAGATCAACAACTGGAATGAGGAACGTATTGAGCAGCGGCAGATTGCCGAATATG
>QNFK01000103.1 GCA_003645495.1 Gammaproteobacteria bacterium | reverse complement strand
GCTGAAGCGATACAAGCGTGTCTCACTGACGGCGGCACGTTCGCAAATCCTTCTTCGATACATGTTGCGGGCAGGGCGTCTGCGGCGCTCGTAGCCAGGGCGCGTACACGACTGGCAGACCTGCTGGGCACAGATCCGGCACGCATCACCTGGACCTCCGGAGCAACGGAGGCAAACAACCTGGCGATTATTGGGGCGGCGAAATTTCGTGCACACCGGGGCAAGCACCTGGTCACCATGCTGACAGAACATAAAGCCGTCACCGCAACTTTTGTGGCGCTGGAAAAAGAGGGGTTCGAAGTATCCTGGTTGCGGCCGGATACGGGCGGTACGTTATCGCCCGAAGTCTTACAGGCGGCAATCCGCGAGGACACCCAGCTCGTATCGGTGATGCATGTAAACAACGAAACCGGCGTAATCCAGGACATCTGCAAGCTCGGCGCACTATGCCGCGAGCACGACGTTTTGTTCCACACTGATGCGGCACAATCTGTCGGCAAACTACCGCTGAATCTCAGTGATTTGCCGGTCGACCTGCTGTCATTGACGGCGCACAAATTCTACGGGCCACAAGGCATCGGCGCTTTGTATATCGCTGAGCGGCCAGGTTGCCACGTTTTGCCGCTGACCTTCGGTGGTGGTCAGGAGCGTGGCTTGCGGCCAGGCACGCTGCCGGTGCACCTCATCGAGGGAATTGGAGTCGCAGCATCAATCGCCGCAGAGCAAATGCAGCAAGACCTGGACCATGTTACAAGCTTGCGCCAGCAACTCTGGAGCGGTCTTGGTGAAATTGCGGACCTGATACGCAACGGTGCGCCAGAGGATACCTATCCCGGAATCCTCAACGTCAGTGCGGCGGGCGTTGAAGGTGAGAGCCTGATGCTTGGGCTGGAACCCGTTTGCGTGGCCAGCGGCTCGGCCTGCAATTCGAGCAGTGGCGAGTCTTCCTATGTACTGAAAGCACATGGTCTGGATGATTCGCTGGCGCAAAGTGCTGTGCGCTTCAGTTTCGGCCGCATGACAAGCACCACGGACATCGACTTTGCGCTCGGGCGCTACCTATCGGCGCTGAGTCACTTGCGCGCAATCGCACCAATTGTCGACACCGGGCCTTGAAATGTTGCCAACTGAACCCTACAACGAGACAGTTCGTGAGTATTTTCGAAGTTCCGAGCATGCGGGAGACCTGGGTCGTGATTACCCGCAAATGCTTGAATCCACGGTCGCGGAATCCCGACAGGGCGCTCAAATAGTGCTGGCGGCCGGGATCGAAGACGGAATTATTCGTGAAATGCGCTTCAGGGTATGGGGTTGCCCGCATCTCATCGCAGCGACCGCCTGGCTGTGCGCACAGCTGGAGTCGGGACCGGTAGCGGCGGCGATGAAGGATTTCCCGTTACAGGAAATTATGCGACAGCTGTCTGTACCCGTGGAGAAAACAGGCCGTATACTGTTACTTGAGGACGCGCTTAAATCGCTTGGAATGCAATATTCGCGCACAGACTGACCAGGAAACCATTGAAAATGGCAATATCTCTGACGGAACCCGCAGCCGAGCGGGTCAGAACCCATCTGGACGCCAGGGGCAGCGGTATCGGCCTGCGCGTTGGTATCAAGAAAACCGGCTGCAACGGCTTCGCCTATGTCATTAACTACGCCGATGAGGTCAATGATGTTGACGTCATTTTCGAGGACCGTGGCGTCAAGATTGTTGTCGATGAGGACAGCCTGGCGCTTATCGATGGCACCGAAGTCGACTTCATCAAGGAAGGCCTCAACGAGGCATTTCGCTTCCGCAATCCCAATGTCACCGGCGAATGTGGCTGTGGAGAAAGCTTCAGCGTCTGAGCGTCCTGCAGAGCCCCGTATTGCACGCCTGTCGGGGCATTACATTCATTGCCTGAACCCATTTTTCCAAGTAAAATTGAGGGTTTACGCATGGCCGGCTGTTCTAATGCCGGCTTTTTTGAAACCACCACAAAAATAAGGAAGACCCCAATGTCCGTTGAGCAGACGCTCTCCATCATTAAACCCGATGGTGTCCAGAAAAATTTAATTGGCGAGATTTACTCGCGCTTTGAAAAGGCTGGCCTGCAAATCGTTGCCGCCCGCATGACGCATCTTTCAAAAAGCCAGGCAGAAGGTTTTTACGCCGTACACAGTGAGCGTCCGTTTTTTAATGACCTGGTCAGTTACATGACCTCGGGTCCGGTAATGATCCAGGCTCTCGAGGGCGAAGGCGCGATTAACAAGAATCGCGAAATTATGGGCGCAACGAATCCTGCCGATGCGGATCCTGGCACGGTACGCGCTGACTTCGCAGAAAGCATAGAAGAAAATATTGTGCATGGATCGGACGCTGCGGAAACTGCGGCAGAAGAGATCGTGTATTTCTTCGGCGACGACGGAATCTGCCCGCGCACGCGATAGACCTGATGAACGTCGAAACCGATAAAAAGAATCTGCAGGAGAACCCGGAGTCCCGGGTGAATCTGCTTGGGCAGTCTGAAACTGCCCTCAAAGATTTTTTTGCTGGTCTCAATGAAAAGCCTTTTCGTGCCAGGCAAATTTTGCAATGGATTCATCAGCGCAATGTTGATGCCTTTGATGAAATGACGGACCTGTCGAAGAACCTGCGCGAGCAGCTTGTACAGGTTGCGTCAGTTCAATTGCCGAAAGTGATCTCGGAACAAAAATCGGCAGATGGCACCGTCAAGTGGTTGTTTGAATCCGGCGCAGGTCAGGCGGTGGAAACCGTGTTCATTCCGGAACCGGATCGCGGCACCCTGTGCATTTCCTCGCAAGTGGGCTGCGCGCTGGATTGCGCATTCTGTGCCACCGGTGCCCAGGGATTTAACCGCAATCTGAACGTTGATGAGATTATCGGCCAGGTGACGCACGCTAATCGCAATCTGCCGATACGCCCGAACGGCAAGCCTGCTGTTACGAATGTCGTGTTCATGGGTATGGGCGAACCCCTGGCGAATTTTCGCAATGTATTGCAGGCACTTGAACTGTTGCTTTCCGATTTCGCTTACGGATTGTCGCGGCGCCGCATTACCGTGAGCACGTCCGGTGTTGTGCCAAACATTGAAAAACTGGGCGACCAGCAAAATGTTTCTCTTGCGGTGTCGCTGCATGCACCAAACGACGAGCTCAGGGACCGGCTTGTACCGATCAATCGTATGCACCCAATCAGTGAATTGCTGGCAGCCTGCTGGCGCTACGCGGCGAAGCGCGCCAACCGGTTCATTACCTTCGAATATGTCATGTTGAGAGACGTTAACGATTCACTGCAGCATGCTGATGAACTGGCCGAACTGCTCGCTGGTCATCCCGCAAAAGTGAATCTGATTCCATTCAATCCATTCCAGGGCAATGAGTTCCAGCGCTCCCGAACCGCAGCAATCAGGGATTTCCAGAATCGATTGCGGGAAAGGGGCCTGGTGGCGACAACGCGCAAGACCCGTGGCGATGATATAGATGCCGCCTGTGGTCAGCTGGCTGGTAAGGTACGCGACAGGGTGCGGGTGCGGTTGAGCGAAAAACGACGAAGGACGACAACAGCGTGAAATTAAACACCAGTTTTCTGGTCGCTTGTGTGGCCAGCAGCATGTTCGTCGGCTGTGTTACCACTGATTCGGGTACCAGTGCGGCAACGCCCAGTGACGATGCGGCTGAACAGAATTATAATCTGGGCACGCAGTACTTTCGCAATGGCAATTATGACCTGGCGCGGGATCGGTTGGAGCGAGCGACGAAACTTGATCCTAAATATGCCGAAGCTCACTCAATGCTGGCGATGACGCTGGTGCGGCTGGATAAGATCCGCCTGGCGACTGAATCATTCAATCGGGCCGTGCGCCTTGAACCAGATAACTTTAACGTACGCAATGCCTACGGAGTCTTTCTTTGCCAGCAAAAACAATACGATGAGGCGCGCGAGCAATTCGATCGGGCGGCAAAAGTCAGGGTGAACGACAATGCGGAGATCATGCTCACCAATGCCGGTGTTTGCATGGCAGAGAAGCCGGATCATGCGGTAGCGGAGGCGTATTTCCGTGCGGCATTAGAGATCAGGCCGACTTATGGTGAGGCATTGATCCAGTTGGCATCGTTGATGCACGTAACCGCTGACGACCTTAAAGCCCGCGCGTTCTTGCAACGTTACCTGGCTGGAAATGAAGCCACCGCGGCGGTGCTATATCTTGGCGTCCAGATTGAGGCAACGCTCGGTGATGATCGAGCTGCAGATGATTACCGCAACCAGATTTTCACTGATTTTCCTGATTCGGCAGAAGCAAGACAATTGCGAATAGAAAGGCCATAGAAGGTCCGGGCGGCGATGAACGAGACTGCAAACGAAAAATCTGAGGATGAATCGAAAGGACCGCTCTGTGGCGAACGCCTGCGAGCGGCACGGCGCGAGAATGACATCTCGATAAGAGATATCGCCAAGGAACTCCATCTTGATGAGCCCAAAGTGCGTGCCCTCGAGGAAAATAATTTTGGACTCCTGGGCGCCCCGGTATTTGCCAAAGGGCATATGCGTAAATACGCGGAACTGGTTGGCGTTGATATCGACGACGTGCTGGCGGATTACTATCAGCTGGAACGCTCCACTGGTGCGCCCCCGGTGGTCGGGCCCAAACGTAAAGTGCCGCGTGATATTTCACTGGGCCCATGGATTGCAGTGGTCGTTGTAACCTTGATTGTCGGTGGCGCCGCATACTGGTGGTTCAATCGCGAACCGGCAGATATCAGCAGCGCTAAAGTAGAACCGGCGACGCTTGCGCCATTCGCATCGGACAGCGATATCGACCCTGCGTCGGCAGAAGACCCCCAGGTTGCGACAGGTATTGCCGAGGTGGTGGACAGCCAGTCTGCAGATGACCCGGGTGCAGAGAAATTGGGGACGGTGGAGAACGAGGAAGTTCAAAATGAGCCGGTAGTCACCGTGCAGGAACCAGTTAACAGTGCGCCGAGCTCGTTACCGCAGGTCCGGGTGGAATTAACCTATACGGGAGACTGCTGGACCGAGGTTTCGGATGCATCGGGCAAGCGGCTTTTTTACGATCTGGGAGCGGCTGGTCGAGTCGTTCCACTGCGTGGCGATGCGCCACTCAGGATAGTGCTGGGTGATAGTGCGAACGTCAGCATTACGGTGGAGGGACGCGACTACCAGATTCCCAGCTCCGCTCGCAGCGGACGCCTGGCCAGGCTGACTATAAACCGGCCCTAGTATGTTTTCTCAAAAAGTAAACTATTTGCAGCCCGACAATTTTCGGCGCATGGATAAATTGCGGTGAAGCCTAAAGCTGTTCGTGGCATGAATGACATTCTTCCCCAGGATTCCGCCACCTGGCGTTACCTGGAATCTGTCGTCCGCGAAGTCGTGCAATCCTACGGCTATAAAGAAATACGCCTGCCCTTGCTCGAGTACACAGAACTTTTCCAACGCTCGATCGGCGACGAGACAGATATTGTTGCGAAGGAGATGTACACGTTTCTGGATCGCAATGAAGAGAGCCTGACACTACGACCGGAGGCGACTGCCAGCATGGTTCGAGCCGGCATCACGAATGGCCTGCTGCACAATCAGCGACAAAAATTGTGGACTGCAGGGCCGATGTTTCGCTACGAAAAGCCGCAAAAGGGACGTTATCGGCAGTTCCACCAGTTCGATGTAGAGGCAATGGGTTATCCGGGTCCGGATGTCGATGCGGAGCTGATCATCATGTGCGCCCGCATGTGGCAGAGGCTGGAGCTGTCACGTCTGACCCTCGAAATTAACTCGCTGGGTACCCCGGATAGCCGGGTCACTTATCGTGCAGCGCTGCTAAATTACTTTTCGACGGTGAAAAGCGGGCTGGATGAGGATAGTATTCGCCGCCTCGGGAAAAACCCGCTGCGTATTCTGGATAGCAAAAACCCTGAAATGCAGGAGCTTATTGAGGCTGCGCCGGTGATGCTTGATTACCTGGATGCGGAATCTTTAGCGCATTTTGCGGGTCTGAGAGCTTTGCTGGATGCTGCAGAAGTGCCTTATACGGTTAATCCGCGCCTGGTACGTGGGCTCGACTATTACAATCTCACGGTTTTCGAGTGGGTAACCGATGCGCTCGGCTCACAGGGAGCTGTGTGTTCAGGCGGTCGTTATGACGGCCTGGTAGAGAAGCTGGGCGGACGTTCTACGCCGGCGATTGGCTGGGCCATGGGTATCGAACGGCTGGTAGCGTTGTACGAGGCCTGTGGCGGTGAGAAACAGGGTGAAGCGCCGGACGTCTATATCGTCGCCGTTGGCGAGAATGCGCTCGGTCGTGGCTTTGCAGTGGCGGAGTCGTTGCGGGATGGGAATAGCGCACTGCGGGTTGATTTGAACCTCGGTGGCGGCAGTTTCAAGTCGCAGCTGAAAAGAGCCGACAAATGCGGTGCTGCTTATGCCGTCATTCTCGGTGACGATGAAGTGGCACGAAATGAAGCAGGATTGAAACCTTTGCGCACGGATGAGGATCAATTAAGTGTGCCGCTGGATGATCTGGCAAAGATCATCGGCGAGCGCCTGGCGAGATAAAGAAACGTGGGGCTGGTTTGGCTCTGACTTGTTAACAGTTACAACGCAATATACGAAAAGGCAAACTTTGTGGAAGATCTATCGGAAAAGGAACAACTCGATGCCATGCGTGCGTGGTGGCAGGAGAACGGTCGCTTTGTAATCGG
>QNFK01000102.1 GCA_003645495.1 Gammaproteobacteria bacterium | reverse complement strand
TGGTTTTCGAAATTAAGGATCGTGTTGGTGTCGATGTCATCAACAAGCGGGAACATGAACTGACGCAACGAATTCTGAAAAGCTGGGGAGATGACGAGGGTATAGAGATTCTTGGTAATCCGGATCCGAGTCAACGCGTTGGCATTATCTCGTTCAACATCAAAGGCCAGGACGGCCAGTATCTACACCACAAGTTTGTTACAGCGTTGCTAAATGACCTGTTTGGCATCCAGTCACGGGCCGGTTGCTCCTGCGCGGGCCCGTATGGTCATCGACTGTTGAATATCGACCAGGCGACTTCCGATCGTTTCCGCAATGTTGTTCAGGAAGGGCATTGCGGTATGAAGCCAGGCTGGTGTCGCGTCGGTCTGCATTGGGTCATGGACGATGCGGAAGCAAATTACGTTATTGATGCGGTGCATTTCATTGCTGAACATGGGCGGAGTTTCCTGCCGATGTATGATTTTGATTTGTGTAGTGGCACGTGGTCGCATAAGCAGGCAACTGAAGAATTGCGCAACTTTTCGTTGAATGATGCGTTGCAGACGGAGCCGGGTGAACCAGCCATTCTGACGCTGCCGTTACGCAAGCAACTCTATGATCACTACATGACCGAAGCCAGACGCTGGGTAGAGCGAACGAAAGACGAGCCGCCCGCTAAACTCCAATCGCTCGATGGAGAGCTTGGTGAGCTGCAATTTTTCGCGTTGCCGGCCGGTTCGTCGTCGCAACACTAGGCGTAATAAATCAAACTTGATCGTACAGACGCTGTAAGGCAATACCTGAACCAAGCGGCCGGAGAAACAGACGTCATTTCGAGCCCGCAAAGAACCACCGTCATTGCGAGCCCGGAGGGCGTGGCAATCTCTTGGCACTGTTGCGCGGTTTCGTTTGGCACTACTACAACCTGATAGAGGTTGCCGCGTCGCTTCGCTCCTTGCAATGACGTCTGTTCTTTTCGGTGGTTTCGATGGCCGCCTAGTTGCAAATCCGAATCTGGTGCCCTTGATCGTCAGGTATTAATCTGCCAGGAGAAAACTGGTTACTGGTTGGTCGGAAATACTCGCTGCCCGGCCAGGTAGGTCGCAGTAACCTGCCTGTTCTCAAGGGTTCGATCGACCGTGGCAGGAAGCTTCTCGTCGAGAATGACGAAGTCTGCCCACTTGCCGACGGTAATGCTGCCAATCTCATCAGCCCATGCCGTTCTGTTGGCACCGGATTGGGTATAGCCATACAGCGATTCCGCAAAAGTCAGTGAGTTACCTTCATCCCACGGTCTGACAATGCCATCGATCCGTGTTTCACGATGTATCGTGTCTGCCATCTGGATTAGCGGATTGAGTGGCGAAGTCGGCCAGTCCGAGCCAAGCACCAGCGGCACATTTGAATCGAGCATAGATCGCCAGACATAGGCATTCGGCAGCCTGTCCCTGCCGACACGATCGATCACGTAGTTGCCAACACAGCATGTCGCATGGTGCGGCTGCATTGAGGCAACGACGCCAAGAGACGCGAATCGCTCCACGTCATCCGGCGTTACCATCTCAACGTGTTCAATCCGATCTGCGGGCATGCCCGGCCGGCGTGGCGATTGAGCAAAACCGTCGAGAACCCATGACACGGCGTTATCGCCAATCGCATGTACAGCAACAGGGAAGTTGTGATCATGGGCGGCTGCAATCATCGCGTTCAACTGGTCTTTGCTGACAAATGGCTCTGCAACGGCATCCGGATTGTCAGAGTAGGGCGCCTTCATCAACGCCGTATAGGTTGATAACACACCGTCGACAATGAGTTTCGTATAGCCGATATCGAACAACGGTCCCATCGATTCGGTCTGCGCATTAGTCGCAACATGTTGTCGGACCCGCTCACGCTCAGCGGCCATTTGCGCATAGACTTCGTCCGGTGATTGGTCGAGAACCAGTGGCGGACGCGCACCCTGCCACACACGTAGTGTCAGGTCGCCGTCATCGAAAACTGAGAGAAACTCGTCGAAATGATTGCTCATGTCGTGGACGCTGGTAATGCCATGGCTGTTTGCCAGCGCGACGGCTGCTTTGATTCCTGCTATCGGATCGGTGGCCTCGGCCATGCCTGGCGCGTCGCTGAACAGTGCGCCGGCAGCCTCCAGGAATATGCCGGTCATCTCACCCGTTTTCGGATCGAGAACAATCTCACCGCTCGGTGGTACCGGACTGTCTGCGTTTATACCGGCCAGGTTGATAGCGAAACTGTTGGCCCAGGCGGTATGGCCATCGATATCTCTCAACAGCACCGGGTTATCTGGCGCGACAGAATCCAGCATCTCTTTGGTTGGTAGCACGCCGTCGGAAAGATTGTGGTCCCAGGCGCCGCCGAGTATCCAGGCGTTATCCGGCAGGCTTTGCGCCTTGTCGCGAATAATCCTGAGCCATTCTGATTTGTCTTCGATTTCGGAAAGATCGACACCGACGGCGAGGCCGGCACCCGAAACAAGATGCGTATGGCCGTCAACAAGCCCGGGTATTACGGAAACTCCGGCGACATCTATAACCTCTGTATCGACACCTGCCAATTGTTGAATTTCGGCAGTGGTTCCGATGGCAATAAATTTCCCATCAGAAATAGCGAACGCATCCGCTTTGGCATGGGTCGAATCGACTGTATAGACATCGGCATTGATCACGACCAGATATGGTACAGATGAATCGTCGACGGGTTCTTGCTGCGGTGAACATGCAGATACTGAAACCAGCAAAAGGAATACACCAATACTGGAGTAAGCAAATGCACGATCGGAATAAGAACGAAATACGGCTCTCATCGGTCTGGTCATCATCAATGATCCGTGGTTCTGGCAGAAGAAGATGGGGTGATTATAGGTGATAATAAAGGGCCAGAACCCCAGTTTCGTCAGCCATGACAAGTCAGGTGGGATACGATCTTATTTCTGGCTTTGTCCCGGGTTTTTTCCTATCGTTATCTATGGCGGCCGGTTGTCGTTGAATAAATTAATAGCAGGTTCCTCCTATCAATGAATAGCCTAAATTTCGTCGGATCAACGCAACTAAAGAACCTCGCACTACTTTTTTGTATGTGTTCGCCCGCGTGGTCACAGCAACCAGATACAGATGTGCTGGACGAAATTGTCGTATCGGCAACCCGCGTGGAGACATCTGTTCGCGATGTTGCCCGATCGATATCAATTGTTGGCAAAGAGCGAATTCAGAATGGCACGCAGCAACTGGGCATCGATGAGGCGCTCGCGGGCGTGCCGGGCCTGTATATGCAGAATCGCTACAATTTCGCGCAGGACCTGCGAATATCACTGCGTGGTTTTGGTGCGCGATCGAGTTTCGGTATTCGCGGCATCCGCATCATTGTAGATGGCATCCCTGAGACCTTGCCTGACGGGCAGGGTGGCATCGATAGTATCGATATTGGTTCGGCGCAAAGCATTGAAGTTCTACGTGGGCCGGCATCGTCCCTGTACGGCAACGCGGCTGGTGGCGTGATAGCGATTACCAGCGAGCTTGGCAATTCTCCGCCATTTGTCGAGGGTCGCGTTGCTGCCGGCGATTTCGATTATCAGCAATATCAATTTAAGGCCGGCGGTGAAATTGGTTCTGCAGATTACCTGTTCAATGTTTCCAGAACCGAGATTGACGGATACCGCGATCATTCGAAATTTGAGGGCAGCATCATTAATACCAAGCTTGCGATTCCGCTTGGTGAAAATGACAAGCTCATATTTGCGTTAAACCATTCAGATCAGCCTGAGGCTCAGGACCCTGGCGGCATCAATGCGGCACAGGCGGCCACAGATCCTTCTTCAGCGAGGGACCGAAACATTCAATTTGATGGTGGAGAATCTCTGTCCCAGCAACGATTTGGCGTTGTGTATGAAAGAGATCGTGCGTCCGGCAAACTGACGTTGCGGAATCATTATGTATGGCGTGATTTTGCAAACAAATTACCATTTACGAATGGTGGTTCGGTTGACCTCGACCGGTTCTTCTACGGATTCGGTGTGCAATACAGCCTGGGCGATTTTATGCCGGACAATATCAGCCTCACATTCGGTGCAGACCTCGATCGTCAGGATGATGATCGCAAAAGGTATGACAACAACGATGGTGTGCTTGGCCCGCTCGTTTTTGACCAAAACGAACGCGTTGACAGTACCGGCATTTTTGCTCAGGGCCGATATGAGATTAATGATGCGTGGGCGCTTCTGGCGGGGCTACGTTATGACGAACTTTCATACGATGTGACTGACCGGTTTCTCGCGAATGGTGACGACTCCGGAAAACTGGATTTTGACGAGGTTAGTCCATCATTCGCGGTAAATTACCGTATGAACTCAGGCGTGATATTCGCCTCGTACAGCAGCTCTTTCGAGACGCCGACAACAACCGAGCTTGCCAACCCGGACGGCAGCGGAGGATTTAATACGTCGCTAGTGGCGCAGACTGCCGATAATTTCGAACTTGGCTACAAGCGGTCGAATGGGAATTTGTACTACGAGGTCACGGTATTTACGATCGACCTGAAAGATGAACTGATTCCGTTTGAACTGCCCGCTTTTCCGGGCCGAACATTTTTCGTCAATGCTGGTAGCTCGAAGCGCGATGGAATCGAGACAGCGCTAAGTTGGAAGAATAATAGTGGCTTGCAGATTGATGCTTCCTACACCTGGTCAGATTTCAAATTCGAGGATTTTGTAGACGATAACGGCAATGATTTTAGTGGTAATCAATTGCCGGGGTTACCACGCCAGTTTGGTTACCTGGGATTGTCCTACAATACAGAGAGTGGGTTCTCCAGTACCGTTGAGGCGATTTATTCCGGTGACTTATATGCTAACAACGCGAATTCTGCAGAAGTATCCAGCTATACCGTAGCCAATTTGCGCTTCGGATACGACTTTCAAAACGGCAACTGGATGATCCGGCCATACATTGGCATCAACAACCTGTTCGACGAGGCGTACAACAGCAATATTCGAATCAATGCGTTCGGCGGGCGATATTTTGAGCCGGCGCCCACAAGAAATTTTTATGCTGGTGTGGTGGTAAACTTTCAAAAGGACACGGGCCGCTAGAAAAATGCACGCGTTTGAAGTGCAGCGGCCTGATGAAAAAAGGGGGAGAGAATGCGTTTCGGAATATTAATTGCAAGCGCGGCGATGCTATTCGCCTGCGGAGAGTCGCACCCACCAACAGCGTCACATCCTGTCGCAGATCTGGTTCTGACCAATGGCAACGTTGTCACGATCGACGCTGAGAAACCGATCGCGGCAGCCATCGCCATCACAGGTGATCGCATCACCGTTGTTGGTAGCGTCGAACAGATCGATGCCTATATCGGCGATGCTACCGAAGTGATTGATTTAACTGGACAAACGGCGATTCCCGGCCTAATTGAGGGACACGGTCACTACACGAGCTTTGGTGGATCCCTGATGATCCTCGATTTTCGGTACGCGAAAAGTTTTGCGGAAATCGTCTCGCAGGTTGCCGGTGCGGTGCAGGAAACAGAGCCTGGTGAATGGATCATCGGTCGTGGCTGGCACCAGGATAAGTGGGCAATCAAAGAAGACGTTCTGGTCGAAGGGCTGCCATTACATGATTCGCTGAGTGCGGTGACACCAGATAACCCGGTGATGTTAATTCACACCAGCGGCCACGGTGTATTCGTCAATCAAAAAGCGATGACACTTGTTGAAATGGCCAATGACACCATGCCGCCGGAAGGTGGCGAAATCGTGCGTGATGACACGGGCAGTGCGACCGGCATGATGCGCGAGTCGGCGCAGGATGTGTTTCGCCAGGCGTTTTCAGGTCATCAGGGCAGGCGTCCGGCCGGTGTAGCTGAGGACGAAATACGCCGGATGGTAAAACTTGCTGGCGAGGAAACGTTGCGTCACGGCATAACGTCATTTCAGGACCTGGGCACTTCGTTCGCCGAAGTTGATCTGTTAAAGAAAATGGCAGACGAGGGCAACCTTCCGGTACGCCTGTATATGGCGTTCGAAGAGGAGGCAGCAGACATGCAGGACCGCCTCGCTGAATACCGCATGGTCGGTTATGCCAATAATTTCCTGACCGTAAGAGCGATCGGCGAAAAAGTACTGGACGGCGCGCTCGGTACCCACGGTGGCTGGTTACTCGAACCTTACACAGATTTACCGCGCAGCTCTGGCTTAAACGTCGTTTCAATTGAAGAGATTGAAGCATCGGCGCGGCTGGCGATGAAGTTCGATTATCAACTTGCGATCCAGGGAATCGGTGATCGTGCGTATCGCGAGCTGTTGAATATTTACGAAAAGGAATTCGAACGTAATCCGGACAAGACAGATTTGCGCTGGCGCATCGAGCATGCACAGGTCATTCACCCGGACGATGTGCAACGTACGGTAGATCTCGGTGTAATTCCTGCGGTGCAGGGAATATTCGCGTGTTCCGATGGGCCGTGGGTCGTGGACAGGTTAGGGCCGGAGCGAACCCTGGAACGTGGTTACATTTTCAATACGCTTGCTGAAGCAGGTGCGACGCCGACCAATGGAACGGATCCACCGGTAGATGAGATTGATCCGATTGCCAGTTTTTATTGTTCGGTTACCAGGATACTGCCGGATGGAACGAAGTTTCAGGAGCAGGAGGGATATTCCAGGGAGCGCGCACTTTATTCCTACACGATGGGCAACGCGATTGCTGCATTTGAGGAAGACATCAAAGGGTCGTTGA
>QNFK01000101.1 GCA_003645495.1 Gammaproteobacteria bacterium | reverse complement strand
TTCGATTGCGGATGCGGCTGCAGTCATCGGGCTGGCCAGAATGGTGCGTGCGCCAATGCCTTGCCGGCCTTCGAAATTGCGATTGCTGGTGCTTACACTAAGCTCGCCGCTCGCAACCGTGTCGCCGTTCATGCCAAGACACATCGAGCATCCTGATTCGCGCCACTCTGCGCCGGCTTCGACGAACACTTTATCGAGTCCGAGCGCTTCTGCTGCGTATTTGATTTGCTGTGAGCCGGGAACGACCAGCATGCGCACGCCATCAGCAATCTTGTGGCCGCGCAAGACTTCTGCCGCCTGCGTAAGATCGGAGATTCTGGAATTCGTGCAACTGCCGATAAACACGACATCGACGTTTGCTGCAGATAATGGCTTGCCAGGCGTCAGCTGCATATAGTCCAGCGCCTTGCGAAAACTTGCATCGCCATTGCTATCGGGAACGGCTTCGTTAACCGGAATGACCATGCCCGGGTTGGTGCCGAAAGTGACCATTGGCGAGAGCGTGTCGCCAGCCACTTGCACAGTTCGATCGAAGCTCGCGTCAGCGTCACTATGCAGGGATGACCACCGCTGCACTGCAGCGTCCCAGGCAGCGCCTTGAGGCGCCCTGGAACGTCCGTGCAGGTACGCCGCCGTCGTATCGTCAGCGGCAATCATGCCAGCTCTTGCGCCGGCCTCAATGGACATATTGCAGACTGTCATGCGCGCTTCCATGTCCATTGCCGTAATCGCAGCACCGCGGTACTCGATGACATGCCCGGTGCCGCCGTCCAGGCCGATCTGACCGATGATGGCCAGAATGACATCCTTAGCCGACACGCCCGGCTGTAATTGCCCGCTGACCTCAATCGCCAGCGTTCTGGGTTTGCGTTGCAACAGGCATTGCGTCGCGAGAACGTGACCGACCTCGGTGGTGCCGATACCAAAGGCGAGGGCGCCAAATGCACCATGCGTGCTGGTATGACTGTCTCCGCAAACGATAGTCTTGCCTGGCTGGGTTGCGCCGAGTTCCGGACCGATAACGTGCACGATGCCACGCTGGTCGCTGTCGAGATCGAAAAGTTCGATGCCAAATTCTGCACAGTTTTTCTGCATTTGCAGAACCTGGTTGGCAGCGCCTTCGCCGACCACCGCCAGGTCTTTAAAGCTCCTGACCGGCGTAGTCGGTGTGGAATGATCCATCGTGGCCAGCGTCAGATCCGGGCGGCGTACCGGCAAACCCAGTTCACGCAAGATTGTGAACGCCTGCGGTGTAGTGACCTCATGGATGAGGTGCAGGTCGACATAGAGAATGGCCGGTGTAGCCGAAGATTCATCCTGTACCAGGTGATCGGACCAGACTTTCTCAAATAGTGTTTGTGGGGCAGCCGAGCTCAAAGCGGAAATTATCCAGGTTAGTGATCCAGCAATTAAATTCTGCCGGGATCAGGATCCGCCAGCAGCGGCGACCGGTTGGGCATCAACACCTTCAAGCCAGCCCTCAGTGTCTTCCGTTTCGCCGGAAAACAGTCCGAAAAAAGCGTCCTGCAGTTGTTTGGTTATCGGTCCTCGTTTGCCTTCGCCAATCTGAATCCTGTCCACCGAGCGTATCGGCGTAATTTCCGCGGCCGTGCCGGTGAAAAACATCTCATCGGCCAGGTACAGGGCTTCCCGCGGAATGACACATTCCTCGACACCAAGACCAAGGCGTTCGGCCAGCAGCGTTATCGTGTGGCGCGTAATGCCGGTGAGGATTGAAGAAGCAGCTGGTGGCGTGACAATCTTGCCAGCACGGATTACAAACAGGTTCTCGCCGGCGCCTTCACTGACAGTACCGTCAGTGGATAACGCGATACCTTCGGCGAACCCGAGGCGCTTTGCTTCGGTGCTGATCAGTTGGCTTGAGAGGTAGTTGCCGCCAGCTTTAGCAAGGGCAGGGATGGTATTCGGTGCGACCCGTTGCCAGCTGGAAATACAGACGTCGACGCCCAGTTCCATTCCTTCAGCACCAAGATATGCGCCCCATTCCCAGGCAGCGATGGCTACATCGACGGGATGATCCGGCTTGGGTGCAAGGCCAACCTCGCCATAACCACGTAATGCGATCGGGCGGATATAGGCGCCGTTCATCAGGTCGTTCGCAACAATGACTTCCTTGCACACTGCGATGAGTTCATCGAGCTCGTATGGAATCGGCATACGATAAATCTTCGCCGAGTCATACAGGCGTCGCATATGATCCGTAAGGCGAAAAACCTTTGGGCCGCCCGGCGTCTTGTAGACCCTGATGCCTTCGAATACCGAAGATCCATAATGCAGGGCGTGCGCCATGACATGGATAGTGGCCTGGTCCCATTGAACCATCCGGCCATTCAGCCAGATAAATTTGCCTCCCTCAAAACTCATTACTTAACTCCGAAAATCTGTTGGGTGCTCGCAGGTTGCGTAGCTTAACAAGCACGCCCGGGTTTGGCATCCGTAAAGTTGGCCTAAATTAGCGCCTGATTGATACTGCTGTCGTCGGGCGCGTCATCCAGGCCACGGTCGCGACGCCGCAGGATACGATTGGTAACCTCGAGATACGCGCGGCTCGCGGCTTCCACAATATCTGTACTTGCGCCGTGACCGCGATAGGACTGTTCGTTGTATTCGACCGTGACCGTCGCTTCGCCCTGGGCGTCGTCACCGACTGTTGCGCTATGCAATTCAAAATTCTTCAGAACCAGGTTTATGCCGGTTGCTTGTTCCAGTGCTTTGAAGGCAGCCTCGACGGGACCATCGGCGGTAGCGGCCTCATCCTTAACAATCCCGTTTTCACCGATGAGGCGCAAAGTTGCGGTGGCATTCTGATCAGTTCCGGAAATTATCTGCAGCGTCTTCAAAACCCAGGGACCGCTGGCTGAGTTGCCGACATTCATGATGATGGCTTCGATATCGCCGTCATACATATCCTTTTTCTTGTCAGCAAGCTTCTTGAATTCCTGGAAGGCACGGTTGGTTTCAAATTCGTCGAGATCAAAACCAAGATCGCTGACCCGGTCACGAAACGCGTGTCGTCCGCTGTGTTTGCCCAGCACCAGGCTGGATTTGCTGATGCCAACATCTTCGGGCCGCATGATTTCGTACGTAGATCGATTCTGTAACATGCCGTGCTGGTGAATGCCTGCTTCATGCGCAAACGCATTTTCTCCGACAACGGCTTTGTTCCTTGGTGTCTGCATACCGGTAATGCCGGCTACCAGGCGCGACGTTGGATATAAATGCGTCGTCTCTATAGCGGTGTCCAAACCGAAAAATTCGTTCCGCGTATGCAAAGCCATAACGACTTCTTCCAGTGAGCAGTTTCCGGCCCGTTCGCCGATGCCGTTGATGGTGCATTCTATTTGTCGTGCACCGGCAGAAACCGCCGCCAGGCTGTTTGCGACTGCCATTCCCAGGTCGTTATGGCAATGTACGCTCAGCGTGATGTCATCGATGCGGTCAACATGTTCGTGGAGGTAACCGAAAAGTTTGTCGAATTCAGCCGGTACCGTGTAACCAACGGTATCGGGAATGTTAACTGTCGTTGCACCGGCCTCGATTGCAGCCGACACTACTTCGGCGAGATAACCCAGCTCCGTCCGCGAGGCATCTTCAGGAGAAAACTCCACGTCATCGCACAATTCTTTGGCCATGCGGATTGCGCCAACCGCACTTTTTATGATTTCTTCCTTGGCCATCTTAAGTTTGTATTCACGGTGAATGGCGCTGGTAGCGACGAAGACGTGGATACGATGACTCTCGGCACCTTTAACTGCCGCATGGACTTTTTCGATGTCTTCAGCATTGCAGCGAGCAAGACCACAAATGGTTGGTCCGCGATTTTCATCCGCGATTGCTTTTACCGCTTCAAAATCGCCAGGCGATGCTGCAGGGAAACCGGCCTCGATAATATCCACGTTAAGATCAGAAAGGGCTTTGGCGATTCGTAGTTTTTCCCTGAGCGTCATGCTGCAGCCCGGCGCCTGCTCGCCGTCTCTCAGTGTGGTGTCGAAAATCTTGATACGTTCAATCGCCATCGGGTTCTCCTTGTCTCAACAAAATGCAGCGTTAGTCGCCATAGTCGAGACTTGCCAGCGGAAAGTTTGGAATTGCATGCGGTGTGTGCACCGGCGCATCGATGCGTAATGCTTGTGCCAGTGTTTTCGTGTCGATGTTGCAACCAGTGAGCACAAGTCCGACACGCTTGCCAGCGAGTTCATCTTTCATTTTAAATGCTGCTGCCAAAGGTGCGGCCCCGGCGCCTTCAACGAGCTGGTGGATGGTTTCTGCATAACAGCGAATCGCTGCAGAAATTTCCTCTTCGCTTACCAGGACGAAGTCATCAAGTGCCTGCATCATGCTCAGCGTGTAACGCACGGGAACTCTTGTCGCGAGGCCGTCCGCAATGGTATTCGCGGCTACCATCGGTGCGTAATCACCGGTATGCCATGCGTGATGAAAGGCTGGTGCATTTTCTGCCTGAACCGCAATGACGCGGGTTTCAGGTGAGCGCGCCTTAACGACAGTAGTGGTGGCTGCAGCGAGACTGCCGCCGCCGACTGGTACGATTATAACGTCCAGGCCTTCCGGGCATTGCTCCAGCATTTCCAGCGCGACTGTACCCTGGCCGGCAACAAGTTCGCTGCGTTTGCCGGGATGAATTGAGATGGCGTCGGTGCGCCACGCGTATCTGACAGAGGCGTCCCAGGCAGCATCAAAGTCATGACCTTTGATAATGACCTCTCCACCCAGCGCTTCGACTGCCGCATTCTTGTCAGGACTATTGCCCTCTGGCACGAACACAGTGCATTGCGTGTCATACATTGCGCATGCCTGGGCCAGGGCCGCGCCATAGTTGCCGCGCGTAGCCGTGACAATTCCCTTTGCCCGACTTTCCTTGTCCATTGACGCGAGCAAATTAATTGCGCCGCGAATTTTGAATGCGCCAATCTGCTGAATATTCTCCAGCTTGACGAATGTCTCAGTGCCCAGCCGTTGCGTAAGCAACGGATGATTCAATAATGGAGTAGGGGGTAAAAATGGTTTTAATACCTTCTGTGCTTTTTCGACATCTTTAAGCGTCACCGCTGCAGGTGGCGTATCGGTATCAGAACCCCAATCGGTGGCGTCATATTTTCTCGCTGCCGGCATGATCTTATCTCTCCGCGTTTAGTTCTCGAGCCAGTCCATGCGGCTTCTCAAATCCGCACCAACTTTCTCGATTGGATGTTCCAGGTCTGCATTCATCAGACGTTTGTATTCAGGTTGTCCCGCTTTGTTTTCTTCAATCCAGCGTTTGGCAAACGTGCCATCCTGAATGTCGTCAAGCACGGCCTGCATATTTGCGCGCACGTTTTCGTCGATGACACGCGGACCGCTAACCAGGTCTCCCCAAGCTGCAGTTTCGCTGATGAACTCATGCATTTTTCGCAGTCCACCTTCATGTAACAGGTCAACGATCAACTTCAGTTCGTGCATAACTTCGTAATAAGCGACTTCAGGCTGGTAACCGGCTTTGACCAGCGTGTCGAATCCGGCGACAACCAGTTCAGTGGCACCGCCACAGAGCACCGCCTGCTCGCCGAACAAATCGGTTTCTGTTTCTTCGGCGAACGTGGTTTCAATAACACCGGCTCGCGCTCCGCCAATGCCTTGTGCGTACGCCAGGGCAAGTTGCAGCGCATTACCGGAACTGTCCTGTTCAACAGCGACCAGGCAGGGGACACCATGGCCTTCTTCATACTGTCGTCGCACGAGATCACCCGGGCCTTTAGGCGCGATGAGCACGACATCCAGATCCGCTCGCGGCGCAATTTGTTTGAAATGGATATTAAAGCCATGCGCGAATAACAATGCCGCGCCGTTCTCGATATTGCCCTCGACAGAATTGTAAAGTTCTGCTTGCGATGTATCCGGCGTCAGGATTGCGACGATCGCTGCACCTTGCACTGCTGCCAATGGCTCTTTCACAACGAAACCATCTGCTTCCGCCTTGCTGAAGCTGCCGCCGCCGGCACGCGCACCAATGACGACGTCATGCCCGCTGTCTTTCAGGTTCAGGGCATGTGCCCGACCCTGGCTGCCATAGCCCAGTATTGTGATTTGCCGGCCTTCGAGGCACGCAGTATCAACATCTTTTTCCGAATACATTTGCATTGTCTGTTCCCTAAAATTTCGCGTAATTAATTGCAATAAATACGTCTCTTGCAGCAATAAAAAACCCCACTATCCGGTTGGGATGCGGGGTTTGCGTGTCTGGTTTCGATCTTTCTACGCTACCCGCTGAATCCCCTAAGAAGGGTGAGCAGCACAAGCTTCACAGAAAGCACGCTCGCGGCAGTCGTCGTTGCAAAAACAAAATTAATTCCGTATCTCATTAGCGCGGATCATGTTGTATGCATGAATCGATGTCAACTGCTGTAAATTCAGTTACTTGTGATACGAATTTTGCGGTTGGATCGAACAATAGATAACGTCAAAAATAACTAACGTCATTGCGCATAGATAAGGTCAATAATAACTAACGTCATTGCGAGCCCGAAGGGCGCGGCAACCTGTGTCAGGTGGCAGAAACGCACAACGAACGCGCGCCACAGCATCAAGAGATTGCCGCGTCGCTGCGCTCCTCGCAATGACGTTAGTTCTTTTTGGCGGTTTCGCGGTATCGCATCGGTTTGCCGGATTCACTATCATGAAACACTGTAAGTTTATTAATTAACTAATTGATTAATAACCTAAATAGTGACCACTACCTTCCCCATCGCACGCCGTTCTGCCAGCGCCATGAGCGCGTCGGCTGCCTG
>QNFK01000100.1 GCA_003645495.1 Gammaproteobacteria bacterium | reverse complement strand
TTTCTGTGCCGCGTGCAGCGCGTTCGATCGTGTGAGAGACGTAGCAGGGACTACGTGTCGAGCAGGATCGGGCGCGATGTGCCGGCACAGGAAGCGACAGCCCGGCAGGCGCAAACTGTAACCCTTCCACCCTGGCCGAAAATGCCACAACCATTTGAATCATAACCCCATCTCTTTTGTAAGCGCCGGCACTCATGCAATGTTCGGGCTAACCGGTTGCCGGTGCCGGAATCGCACTTTCATTTGTGGCGCTGACCGGCCACTTCTTTCGATCGAGCACTGAGTAGACGACCGGTATGACCACCAGCGTCAGCAGGGTCGACACGAGCAGGCCACCGATGACGGTAATGGCCATCGGCGTTCGCACTTCGGCGCCTTCACCGAAACCGATCGCCATTGGCAACAGGCCGAGCGCGGTTGTTAACGTGGTCATCAGAATCGGTCGTAACCTGGCTTGTCCCGCTTCCATGATCGCAGCGATTTTTTCAACGCCTTGTGCCTGTAGTTGATTGATCAGATCAACAAGTACGATCGCGTTATTCACGACAATGCCTGCCAGCATGATGACGCCAATAAACGCGACCACGTTGACGGTGGTGCCCGTCACGTAGAGCGCGAGTACCGCTCCGACCAGTGCAAGCGGAATGGTGAAAAGAATGACCAGCGGGTGGATCAGTGATTCGAATTGCGATGCCATGACCAGGTAAACAAGAAAAACCGCCAGCACTAATGCAAACTGCATTGAGCGAAACGAGTCCTGCATTTCTTCGTTTTGGCCGGAAACCATCGCGGTAATGCCGGATGGCATCGGGGTTCTGTCAATGATTGCGCTCGCTGTAGCAACTGCCGTGCCGAGATCACCATAAGCAAGATTGGCTGTTATGACAGCGACACGTTCCTGAGCAATCCGGCGCACTTCGGCCGGGCCACGTGCAACACGGATATCGGCGACCGATTCGAGCGTAACAGGTCGTTCGGCTGCCGGATTTACGATAAGTTTGCGGATATCGTCGATGCTGGCCTGGCGCGTGTCGACGCTCTTCACCAGCACATCAATTTTCTTGTCTCTCCAGGTATAGCGGGTTGCCAGCTCACCACGCACATTTGCTACTACCCGGTCGGCGATTTCTCTGACAGTGAGCCCTAACGCCGCTGCACGTTCCTGATCGAACAGGATCTGGATTTCAGGATTACCGGACTCAATCGTCGTCTTCAAATCGGTGAAACGATCTGCGGCGGACAATTCGCTTAACAGCGCCTGGCTAACAGACTCCAGGCCGGCAAGATCGAACCCGGAGATTTCGATTTGCAGAGGGCTTGCGAACGTCATGAGTGCAGGGCGGCTGAATTCATACTGCACGCCCGGCAACATCGCCAGTTCCTGGCGCATGGTGTCCATCGCGCTGTCTTCTGCGACGCGTCCGGCACCAGGTTTCAAGGTAATACTCAGCGTGCCGGTATTTTCTCCGGAGTCGACTGGGTTGGCATCAAGTCGATTTCCGGTACCGGCAACTGAGTAACTGAGCTCCACATTTTCGATGTCACTGGTGACGTTTTGGGCCACTTGGATCGCACGATCGGTCTCCGCCAACGGAGCTCCCGGTGCAAGTCTCAGGTTGACGCTGAACTCGCCTTGTGACAACTGCGGAATAAGTTCTGTTCCCAGGCGCGGGATAAGCAGCATTGTTGCAGCGAATATTGCTGCTGCACCTGCAACGACAACCGCGCGGTGGCCCAGTGACCAGCGTAGCAGCGGCACATAGCCTTTTGCGGTTATGAGATACAGTCGTTGCAATAACTGCGAGGGCAACCAGAGGATGGCCCAGAAAAGCCACTTGACGCCCAGGAAGGCAAGGCCAAGCAGGCGCACTACATATGCGACACCGCGGGTGAACCAGCTGGGCGGAGAATCCTCTCCAACCTCGACGTAACGCGAGCCGGTACCCAGTGCAGCGAGCATCGGAATCAGGGTAAGCGCAACAATCAGGGAAAAGGCCAGTGCGAATGTGACAGTCAGGGCCTGGTCTCGAAAAAGTTGTCCGGCAATACCACTGATAAACACCATTGGGAAAAATACGGCGATTGTTGTCAGCGTAGACGCAATGACGGCAGCGGAAACTTCGGCCGTACCATTGCGTGCGGACTCCAGGATGCCCTGGCCTTGTTCGCGCTTTCTGACGATGTTTTCCAAAACAACAATGGCATTGTCTACCAGCATGCCAACGGCCAGTGCGACCCCGCCAAGTGACATGATGTTGAGCGAGACATCATATGAGTACATCAGGAGGAATGTGCCAATCACTGACACGGGTATCGCGACGGCGATAATCGTTGTCGCACGTGCATCCCTGAGGAAGCCATACAGAACCATGATTGCCAGCATTCCACCAATGAGAGCGGCTGACGTTACCTGTTGAATAGCGGCGGAAATGAATTTCGACTGATCGTAGATCTTGACGAGTTCCAGGTTATCGGGGAGCGACTCGCGAATTTGCTCCAGCCTGCGCTCTACCCGGTTGGCAACCTGCACCGTGTTTGCATCACCCTCCTTGTAGACAGCCAATTCGACTGACTCACGGCCTTTTACCCGGGTAATTGCTTCGCGTTCCTTGTATCCGCGGGAAACGGTAGCGACGTCGCGCAAGTAGACGGGACGACCTTCAACGTTGGCGATGATCGCGTCGGCGAATTCTGCAACTGTTTGAAACTCGTTGATTGTTCGGACGAGAAATCTTTGCGTGCCTTCTTCCAGGCGTCCGCCCGACAGGTTTACGTTTTCCGCACGGACGCGCTCTGCAATTTGATCGATACTGAGTCCAAGTTGTGCGAGTTTTTGCTGGTCTACCTGAATCTGGATCTCGTCTTCGAGACCACCGCTTACTTTTACTGCGGCCGTCCCTTCTTCAGCTTCCAGGTCATTTTTAATCCGGTCTTCGGCGAGCCGGCGCAGGGCTTTTAGGCTGGCCTCGATTGTAGCTGCGTCAGTTGCCGTACCATCTTCATCTTTCTGCAGCAGCCCCAGGCGCATGATGGGCTCTGACGATGGATCGAAGCGCAGCAACAGCGGGCGCCTGGCCTCGAGTGGTAACTCGATAATGTCGATCTTCTCGCGTACATCGACACCGGCAATGTCCATGTCGGTGCCCCACAGGAATTCCAGCGTTACGTCAGATTGACCGGATCTGGAAACCGATCGAACGAGACGTACGTTGCGGATGACGCCGACCGCTTCTTCGATCGGCTTGGTCAGAAGGTTCTCGACCTCCACCGGTGCTGCGCCAGTGAGTTCCGTTCGTACCGTAATTGTCGGGTACGAAATGTCAGGCAGAAGATTCACTTTGAGGCGCGACAAGGAGACCATGCCAAAAAGCACGACGGCGACTGTAAACATCATTATTGTGACGCGGCGTTCGGTTGCTATTTCAATCAGTCTTCGCATGTGGATTTCTTGTCGTCAGGTTCCGATGATCGTTATTCAGGTAAAGATTCGTTATCAGCGGTGCTGGTCGTGGTAGCCGGCGAATTGATTACTGAAATTTTTGAGCCATCTTTCAGGCTGGTCTGGCCGACCACAACAATTTCGTCCATGTCGTCCAGACCTTGCAGCACTTCTATCTGTCCGCTCTCGGCATACCCGGTGCTGATTAACCGGCGCTCGACAACGTCTTCACTAACAATAAAAACGGAGGATTGCCCGGCACTTTCAACTATCGCGCTGCGCGGGATCTGCAATGCATTGGCATGCATGTCAAAGACAATTCCGATGCGACCGAACATTCCTGGTTTCAATTGTCGCGAGGCGTCGGATACCTCGATGCTGATCTTGAACGTGCCGGTTTCCGGATCGACTATCGGACTTATGCGTGCGACAACAGCTTCGAAACCTGCACCCGAGAGTGCATCTACTTCAATATTTGCTTTCTGGCCTGGTTTGATGCGCCTGTATTCTCTCTCCGGTACATGCAGATACGAAATAAGCGGTTCCAGGCTGGTCACTTTAAACGTCTGCTCGTTAACGTCAATCGTGTTACCGACCTTGATGAATCGCTCAGATACTACGCCGTCGATTGGTGCGAGAATCTCCGTGTAGCTGAGCTCAAGCTTTGCGAGATCAAAAGTTGCTTGCAATGCTTCCATCTCGTAACGGATTTTCTCAAAGTCGCCTTCACTGACCAGGCCCTTACCTTTTAGATCGACGTTGCGCTGGTAGTCGCGCTCCAATTTCCGCAGGTTCGCCTCAGCTTGTTCCTTCTCCAGTCGCAGACGATCGCCGTCCAGGCGAGCAAGGACCTGGCCGCTGCGGACATCGTCGCCTTCCTCGGCAAGAACTTCACGAATTTCGCCGCCAACTTTGGCAATTACGGTGGCGTCGGCAAACGCTTCAATTGGGGCAGTACCGGAGTAAACAGCATAAATATCACCGCGGGTTGGTAATGCAGTTTCGACAGGGATAGCGGGACTTTCATCCTCTTCAGTTTCGGCTGCGACTTCGTCGCCACCCTGCTGGCATGAAGCCAGCAGGACTGCAGCTAATACCATTCCCGGCAATAACCGTCTCGGCGTCATTACGATTTCCTTTTGATCTGGTGTATCCATCTAAATGTGGATTAGTGCTGGAACGATCAATCAACCCGTGACGGATGTCCCGGTCTGGATGCTTGCGAGTACCTTGCTGCCGTCACGCAGGCTGCCCTGACCGGTAACGATTATCTGTTCATGTGCAGCGAGACCGTCGAGTACTTCAACGCGCCCATCCGATTCGATACCGGTAACGATGGTACGTCGCTCGGCGGCGCCATCTGTCACTACATAAACAACTGTCAGGCGGTCTTCCCGAACGATTGCCGCGGCAGGAATAAGCAACGCATCAACATGCTTTTCGTAGGCGATATCGAATCGAGCAAACATTCCGGGGGCAAGCAGTCCTGCTTTGTTATCTATATACGCTGTAGCGCGAAATGTACCGTTCCTGGCGTCCACTGTCGGGCTGATGCGCGCAATGGTAGCTGCGAATGTGATGTCCGGCATGGCGTCGACATGAATTTCTGCGCTGTGACCTGCAGCGAATTTCGTCAACTCGCTTTGCGGAATTTTCAGATAAGCGACCAACCTTGAGGTGTCGGTAATTTTGAAGGTCGAATCGCTGACAACAATATGCTGGCCGACTTTAACGTCGCGTGCGGAAACGATTCCGGATATCGGTGCGCGAATTTTGGTATAGCTGTAATTGAGGCGTTTCAATTCGTAGCTTGCGTCGAGCGCGTCCATGTCGAAGCTCAGTCCCTCAACTGCCGATGCACTAACCAGTCCTCTTTTCTGCAAACTTACAAAGCGCTTATGTTCATTGCGGACTTGATCCAGCGCAGATTTCGCCTGCAGCATCTGTAATCGCAGCCTTTCGCCGTCCAGACGGGCAAGAACCTGTCCTGCCACAACCCGGTCACCTTCCTCTACCAGTAGCTGAATGATTTCACCCTCAACCTTTGCCCGCACCGGTGCTTCTGCGTCGGCAGAGATCGCGGTGGTCGTGTGATAGGTCGCGAAAATGTCGCCTTTGCTCGCCGCTGCAACTTCAACTGGCAGCGCACTTACGCTGGCCTGCGCCTCGCTGCTGGCGTCTTGTGCGACTTTTGCATCGACATCGCCGCATCCGGCCAGGCTGATGCTGAGCGTCGCAGCGAGCGTGATAATGGCAATAGTCTTGAAATTCATTGGTGTCCCCGGAGGCAAGTCAGTCGGCCGGTAAGGCCATATGGTGTTGTAGTGAAGTATAACACTAGATAACTATAACGCAAGGTTGTGATCAACAATCTGGATTTCACAATATTCTCAATAATTTCAAACGGTTAGTATGGTTCCACGATCAAAATGAAGTGCAATTCAGGATTCCGTTGCCGGACCAGGCTAACTATTTCGGCGATTTGGCTCGATTTCATGGCTGCTCGCCGCAACATTGATCCGCACAGAAAACACCTCCCGTCTTACATCTTCAGTACTTAGATGCACGCCGTGCTCTTTTGGATTGAACAGCACGGGGAGGTGGTCGGGCCTGGGATATCGGCTGGCGGCTGCGACCGCGAATCCAGTCGGCCATGCCAATCATCGCGGCAGAATGCCGCTCCTGAGCCAATACGCTACTGGAGTGCAACGCGCTCTACTGCGCTTTAGCGCAGACTATTCTTGAATAGTTCGGGCTAGGTTACCGCGCGAGAAATCCTGGCTTCCCGTGCCGTACGCCGTGCTGCCAGGCGCGCGCCAACTCTCGCCTGGATCATCAGCAGGCTGGGCGTCAGGAATAATGTCAAAATCGTCGCAAATGCCAGTCCTCCGGCAACCGATGATGACAACTGGGTCCAGTACTGGGTTGATGGTGCGCCGACCGAGATATCACGATTAACCAGGTCGATATTGAGCGCAAAGACCATCGGTAGCAAACCAAGAATAGTAGTGACCGTGGTCAGCAGTACCGGCCGCAAGCGTACCGCGCATGTTCTGACAATTGCGTCGAACGCCTCATTGCCACGTTGGCGCAAAACGTTATACGTATCGATAAATACAATATTGTTATTCACTACAATGCCGGCCAGCGTAATCACACCGACGCCACTCATCACGATACCAAACGGCTTGTTCATGATGAGGTGGCCGAGCAAAACACCACCCGTGGAAAATACAACGGCGGTGAGAATCAGGAATGCCTGGAAAATGCTGTTGAACTGAGTAACGAGAATAATGGCCATGACAGCAATCGCGATCATCATTGCCTTGCCAAGAAACGCTGATGCCTCGTTTTGCTCTTCATTGCC
>QNFK01000099.1 GCA_003645495.1 Gammaproteobacteria bacterium | reverse complement strand
GAATCACGGTCACGCAGAAATGCTCTGATAGCTTTCGGGTTCGGGTCGCGTGCGTCAAACGCGATGTACAGGTTGACGCCATCTTCCATCAGGTAGGCGACAGTCTTGACCTTGGCAGGCACATTTTCGCCCGGATTGGTCTCGATGTTGACGTCGATTTTCAACGCCTTGCGCCATGCCAGGTCGTCCAGGCTGCCGTCAATTTTTACCGCGCCGGAAATTCGCGGCAAATCTGGAATTTCACTCGTAACTGCCCATACCGGCGCCGCTGCAAGCAGCAGGATCATTAACGTATACACGACGAAGCGGCGGGATGTCATAACGAAAACTCTTTCAGTTCGTTGTTTCAGTGACCCTTAGATGCGGCACGAGTTCAGAACGTTTGGTTGTTATGTGATTTATATTCCAGTTGCGGACAAAGTCAGCGATCAGGCACGGCGTGCTGTTAATATTCCTGTCGCGACTCTCAGAAGGTGCTGCGAATGAAAAAAATACTACTGACTGCCCTGCTCCTGTCTTTATGCTCTTTGGGTATAAGCCGGGAAAATCCGCAGCCTGGGCAGGGTTTTATTGATGTTCCCGGTGGCCCGGTCTGGTATCGGGTTGCGGGAGACGGGCCTGGTATCCCGCTACTGGTCCTGCATGGCGGTCCCGGTGGCACATCCTGCGGGTACTCTTTGCTCGAGCCACTGGGAGAGACGCGACCCGTCGTGCGTTACGACCAACTCGGAACCGGCCGCTCCGGACGACCCGAAGACCTGTCTTTGTGGCAGGTCGAACGATTTGTTGAAGAGCTGGACGTTATTCGGCGGTCGTTGGGGCTTGAGCAAATGCACTTGTTGGGGCATTCGTGGGGCGCATCCCTGGCTGCTGCCTACGTTCTGGAAAAAGGCACACAAGGAATCGTTTCTCTAACCCTCTCCTCGCCGCTTCTCAGCACGCCGTTGTGGATTGAAGATGCCAACACGCTGCGCCAGCAATTGCCTGCGGAAGTTCAGCAGACACTCGCTGAACACGAGCGGGCCGGCACCACTGACTCGAAGGAATATCAGGAAGCATCCGCGGTTTTTTACAAACGCCATGTTTATGCCGGCGAGCGACCAAAACGGGCAGCGAGCTGTGCCGGCGCACCCTGGAGCCAGGTGATTTACGAGTACATGTGGGGCCCAACGGAGTTCTACGCAACCGGCAACCTGGTGGATTTCGACGTTACCGATCGTTTGCACGAAATTGACGTACCGGTCTTGTTCATGGCAGGTGAGTTTGATGAAGCAAGGCCGCAGAGAGTTGCTGAGTTTCAGAAACTGATTCCCGGCTCGCGACTCGAAATCATCAAGGATGCTGCGCACGCGTCACTCAGCAAGAAGCCGGATCAGTACCGCCAGATCCTGAAAGAATTTTTTGCCTCCGCTGAAGCCGGGAACCACTGAGAAAATGGAGACCAGCAATAAAAAAGACGGAGCGAAGGTCAGATTCCCGCCACCGATATTGCCGGTCATAACGATCGTTGGCGGACACTACCTCAGTGTTTTCGTACCGCTTGTGTCCGGTTATGACCTGCCCACACCGGCACGCTACTGGATCGGCGGGCTCATTGCTGCAGGCGCCCTGCTCGTCCTGGGTGTATGGCCCGTCGTCCTGTTTGACAAAGCCGGCCAAAACCAACTGCCGTGGACACCCACAACGGAAATTATTATCCAGGGCCCCTACCATTTCACACGCAATCCGATGTACCTGATGATGGTTTTGTTGTGCATCGGCTTCGCGATCCTGTTGTCCGACGCCTGGACGGCAGTTCTGACACCGGTATGTGCATTGCTGCTCTACTTTTTCGCGATTCGGCCCGAAGAAGCCTATCTCGAGGGCAAGTTCGGTGACTCATACCGGGCATATAAACAAAAAGTACGGCGCTGGATCTGATTCCAGGTCGATGACGGCCTTTACTTTGCGACCGTCATCGACACATCCGGCTCAATCAGTTCTTAGCGGCCCGCTGAACACGACGGCTTCTTTTGGTCGCGCTGCATAGTCATCTTCAAACGGTGTCGAAACATCAATATTGAGAATCACGTGATCACCGACGATGCGCGCACCAGCTTCAGGCATGGTGTGAAAGGCAGTGGGAAACAGAAGACCACCGACCTCTTCGTAGCGAGTAATCTGCCGCCATAACGGACCAAATACTTCCTGGCCTTCCGGCATATTCATCAGGTCAACCAGTGGTTTGTAACCGTTGCCGTACTGGTAACCAACCAGGCGATACGTCTCCGGATGAATATAGAGGACAAAGAAATCCTTGCCAGACTTGCCCACGTCAGGCGCTTCGTCGAATGTCATACGCACCTCGTACAACTCAACATCGGTTTCAGGCCACACAAAGCGCGCTGGTTCCGCAAGGATTACGCCATCGTCCTGCGTTAACCAGGGCAGGTTCACGAAGTAATAAAAGAAATGCACCATGGACGCACTGGGATTTCCCTTGTGCCAGTTTTGCGACCAGACCTCTTTGCCGTCGAAGCCGATCCGTGCGTCATCCATCGGCCAGTTTTGCCAGACCTTGCGCGTTTTCTGGTCGATAACCTCGTGAGCAACCCACCACGCGAACTCGCCTTTTCCCGCGTAAGGATTGTGCATAATGTCGTCATAACGAATTGACGGCGCATCCCGCCACTTCTCCAGGCCACCGTGTGCTTCGACCATCGCCTCGACCACGCGTTTTGATTCGTCGCTCGCGTAATTAGGGTAAGCCGTACATACGGACGTGTGGATAAAAAAGACCAGCGCTATCGCTATCTGAAAATATTTGGATGATTTCATCTTGCACCTCCAAGGGTACCTGTTGAGATTGGATCAATTGCAATTGCAGAGGATCGATTTCGAATTTGTGACTGCTGTTTGTTTGCCTGCCACCATTTCATGGACACAACGTCCCGGACAGCATCCTCCGGTGCCACCAGCCGACTTGAGTCGAATGGCCTGTCAAGGCGCACATCCCAGGCGAAGTGATAAGCGTTGCTGCCACCGCCATTAGTGCTACCGGCGCCGTACGTTTTGTAAAAAGTCGGTATAACCAAGCCACCATACTTTTTGTACTCGCCGAATACGTGGACGTTGGGACCCAGTGGCTGAGAAGGATTCGCGACCATTCCCGGGTGATTGATATCGAAACGAATTGCCTTCATGAGTCCGGTTTCCGGATCGATGAACATGTCATAAAAAGTACCGGGCATGCTCGGGCTGCGCTGGTCAAAGGTAATCCGCAACACGTCATAAATTTCGTCATCTTCGGGTAGTGTCGCCTGGCTGACCGGGCCGATGTTGGTGCCGTCCGCATTAATTTGCCACGGCAGGGTAATGAAGCTGGTGGTCAGCCGAATGAAAAACCCGGCTGGCATTGGCATCGGCCACTGCTGCGACCACAGTTCGCCGTCTTTCCAGGCTATGGTGGCATCCCAGAAAGGCCAGTCGATATAGGCGTCACCTGTCGCAAGATCGACAGCCTCAAATGAGTAAAACGGCATCGGCCCGCCGATCATTTTGGTGAAGAAGCTGAATTGCAGGCTTTTCGCCTCATTCATCGGCTGCATGCCACCATGGGCCTGCAGTACTTTTTCGGCCAGCGAGCGGCTCTCCGCATCGGTGAAGTCAGGTGTCCCGTCAAACCACGGGGTCGCCTGGGCTGAAGCAGATGCAATCAGCGTCAATATCAGTAATAGTCGCAACATGTGTAGCTCCTCGTCGAATCCCTGTTGTGAGCATCAAATTGACCTGTTCAGGCCGCGGAGTCCTGAGAAAAAGCTGCGAAAAACCTTCCATTTATGATCCAGCCTGCAAAAAGACCAGATTTGAAGGCGGCGCGGACGCGTCGCGCTACGACCAAGATCGGCGACTGGGTTTTGCACCCTGACCTGGGCGTGCTGCGCAACGATTCAGGCGAGGTCCGCCTGAATGCGAAGAGCCTCCACGTATTGCTGGTGCTGCTGGATGCCGGTGACAAGGGTGTCTCCCGTGAATCTCTCCTGGACCAGGTCTGGGGCGAAAGCTACCCCACCGACTCGGTAATCTCCCGTGCCATGGCTGACCTGCGGGCAGCGTTTGGTGAAAAAGCCGGCGAACAGAAATATATTCGTACCTTACCCAAGTACGGGTACCAGTTTGTTGCAGAGCATTGCGACTTTAAGGCTGGAGAATCACAAGCCGCCGCCGCCACGACTCCCTCTCACGCGCGCAGATACCGGCACCACTACCTGCTCGGCGCCATTGTCCTGGCCGCGATCGTATTTTTGCCGCAAGTCGTGAAAAATCCGCCACCGACGGAATCACCACTGATCGTACTTACCGGTCAGAGGCCGTTGACCTCTGCGCCTGGCCTTGAACATCAGCCACGTATTGTTCCCGGCAGCGAATGGGTCGTTTATGCCGTAATGCGACGAGATCGCTCCGACTGGGACCTGTTCCGCGTGTCACTTGCGGATGGCTTGTCGCAACCGGTCGCTGTCACGCCCGGCATACACGAACACGGGCCCGCAATTTCACCTTATGGGGACGAGTTGGCTTATGTCCGACTGTCTGGCAGCGGTTGTGAGGTGGTGACTCAATCCATTGCACTGGGCGTGCCGGAAGCCATGGCGCAATGCACGCAGAAATTTGCGACCCTGGTGGACTGGTCACCGACGGAAAACTGGCTCGCATACACCATCGCTCAGCGGATTGAAGTCGACAAGTTGCGCCGGCTGTACCTGGTAGACCGATTCAGCGGGCAGATGCAACGTCTCACCAACAACGTCTCACCAACCGGCACAGATTTTTATCCACGCTTTTCGCCAGCGGGTCGCCAGGTCGCGTTTTTGCGCGGTGAGCCGCAACCGGATCACCGCACGACTCTGTGGATCGTCAATGTGGATACCGGCGAGGAAAAACAACTGACCGATCTGCCGGCACAGCTTGGTGGCATGACCTGGATCGACGAATCTCGCTTGCTGTACAGCTTTTCCGATGCCGGACGCATGCGAACTCGTTGGCTGGATGTGATTAGCGGCGAATCTCGCCCGATTGAATCTGTTGAATTGGTGCACCCGGAATATTCGCGAGATGAAAAACTTCTGGTTGCCACGGCGCTCCGCAGCGACAGAGATCTCGTGCTCTTGTCAGCAGACGGAGAATTACGCACCGTTGCACAATCAACCAGTGATGATCATCACGGCACACTATCTCCCGACGAAGCGTGGCTCGCATTCATCTCGCAACGCAGCGGCTCTGACGAGCGCTGGATAGCGGCCACCGGTGACGACACTGCACGCAGACTAACCCGCTTTGACGGCGCCACCGTACGTTATCCGGACTGGCATCCGGACGGGCAACGAATCCTGGTAACAGTGCAAACCGGCGCCGGTGAAAAATTATATACAGTTGATATCGTCAGCGGCACGGCGGCCCTGGTGCCAACAACTTTTGCAGACCTGACCACACCGCGCTGGCTGCCAGATGGCGATAGTTGGATCACCGGTTGTCGAAATGCCGATGGCTGGGGTATTTGCCTTGGCAATGCAGAAGATGTCACACGTATCGCGGAAGGCTATTATCGCCCGCGACCCTACATTGATGGCAGCGTCACGGTTGTGAATAGCGATGGCACCTTGTTTTCGTTGTCATTGAGTGACGGATCTGTCGATGAGTTATGGGATGGCCTGCCCGGCAATGGCCGGTATGGCTGGGTTGTCGACAACAATCAACTCTTCTTTCTCGCTGGCGGTGAAACCGGCAACACGGGGCGACTGCACCGGCGCGACCTCGAATCCGGCGAGACTGAAGCGCTGTACTCCGGACCAATGCCACTGGCCGATAGCAACATCAGCATCGGCGCGCAAACGGGAACTGTTTTGTTTACGCGATTTGAGGATTCAAGCGACGATTTGCTTATGTTTGAAGGTGTTGACTTGGACTAACGGCATGTTGAATATGAGCAGTATGAAATCCTCCCACCGACGATTTTTTTGCTCAGGCGTTTTTCTGCTGTGCCTGTGCTCGAATGCTTTTGCTCAAGGCGATTTCATCAATAGCTCCGGGCAACAGCAAGTCATGAAAAACGAGGGTCACGCAGAGAAGAAATACGTCATTAAACTTGAGACCACTCAGGCAACGAAAGAATATTGCCATGTATCTGTCGATATCAGCTACCTGCAAAAAAGCACCAATGTCATCGTCGACACGACTCTCGAGAATCCGGATTGTGCTGCATCAGGCGGCAGCTATACCGTGGCGGTCAAATTCCGGGATGGAAACGGCGAATTGCAGACTGTCGAATACGAAGAAACATGGCAGCGCGAAGATGATCAGTCGCTGCAGAGCCGACAGGAATATTACATGGGTGAAAACGTCGATCTGATTAACGCGCGAGTCAAGCGACCAATGTGCGTTTGTGTTCCAATACCAACCGAAGTAACCGACACTTTACCGCTAACACCCGACCAGTAAACAGGAGACCCACATGGGCCGCATAACGAGACGACAGGTATTGCTGGGCGGTACCGCCCTTGCAGGTGCTGGATTGATTTCCTCAATTCCTTCAACTCCATTCACTCCGTCCATGAAGCTGATGCGTAGTGCCCTTGGTGCCGATATCGAAGCACCGGACTACGTGATGCGTGCACATTACAACGAGAACCCATACGGACCATCCCGCGTTGCTATTCAGTCAATTGTAGAGTCGATCGATCTGGCAAACCTGTATGCCGACGATCCGACCGATATTGTGAATTTGTTGTCTGAACTAAATAACGTGGCTCCCGAAAATATAATGGTTGGTTCCGGATCCAGCGAGGTCCTG
>QNFK01000098.1 GCA_003645495.1 Gammaproteobacteria bacterium | reverse complement strand
TAAAGATCAATTCGCACCTGCCAGAGGCGATTAATCTTGGCACTGTGGGCGAATTGCCCCATGTGAGAGTAGGACATCGCCAGGCTTCATATTTAAGAGAAGCCGTTCCCGAAAGGGAGCGGCTTTTTTTATGCCCATGGGAAGACGCCACGATTATTGATGTACGGTTGGCTAGTGGCAAGCCCCGTCATGATTGGCCCGCTTGCTATGTTAGGATTTCCCGATGATGGAGAAACCGATGACGAGCAAGCGAATTAGGCTGGCCGCTGTGGAAGATGGTGACTGGAGACGGAGGTCGATTTCAACCCTGGCTTTTGTTCACAGGCTTGCATGGCGAAGTGCAATCTATCTTGCGGTTTTTGGAAAGCTGCGAGTTTGATCTCAATTGTCCCACAGTTGCGCTAGTATTTGCCTATGCGTAGTCACTCTACAGCTTGGGTCAGAATCTTTCCTGCGCTACTTCTTGCCGCGCTTCCTGCTACGCAGGTTGGCGCCGTCGAGCATTTGGTGCCCGAGGATTTCGACACTATCCAGGCTGCAATCGATGCGTCAGCCGATGGCGATGTCGTGACCGTTGCGACAGGATCATATACTGAGAACCTCACGTTAAAGAGCGGCGTCGACGTGCGGGGGCGCGAGGCTGCACGTACGTTTCTGCTGCCGAGTGACGTCACGATTCCCGTCGTATTGGCAAGCGACATCGACGACGTGACCTTTGGCAACTTCACGGTCGCCGAGGCGCAAATTGGCGTCGATGTGATCGGCGGCACGAATCTGCAGATTGTAAGCATTATTTTCGACACGGCGACCCAGTTTGGTCTGCGCGCCGACATTGATTCGACGGTCGATAGCCTGAACAACGTCTTTTGGGAGAACGCGGTCGCTATCAGGCGATCCACGATCGACGTGCAGGTTACGAATACCGCATTCATCCGCAACGTGGTCACGATTACCAGCCCGATCGGAATACCCGTCAGCCGGGATGCCAACGTTGACAATTGCGGCTTTTTCACCAACGCGGACCTCAATGTCGCTGGCGTGGATTCGGGCCTCGGCGACAATTTCGTAGTAGGAGATCCTCTGTTCGTCGATACTGAAGAGGGCGATTTTCACCTGCGCGAAGGGTCGCCGTTCATCGACACGGGTATCGGAGTCGATTCCATCGACAACTCAATAGCGGACATTGGCGCATATGGCGGCCAACTCGCCGATCCGATGCCGTTCCCGTTGTCGGCGCCGACATTGAGCGACGTGAGCGACGCGAGCCCTCCGCCCTACGGCATCGAGGTATCCTGGTCGGCGAACCTGGCGTACCGTGTGACAAGCTCATTGAACCCGGGCAGCTACCGCGTGTACTACGTTCAGAACGAGAGCGGACCACCGTACAACGGTACCGACGCCGGTAACGGCACACTACCGTCGCCGGTGGAAGCGGGCACAGCCACAACGTTCATACTGGACAATCTGCAGCCGGCCGCGCCGGCGCCGGGTACACCACAACTCCTCTCCGCCGGCGCGCTCAATCAGTCTGTTGCATTGACCTGGAGCGCGGTGAGTGAGGCGACGGCCTATCGAGTGTACTGGGGAACCACGTCGATTGACGAGAACTCCAGCGATGTGGGTGACGTGACCACTTTCACCGTAACGGGGCTGGCAAATGGCACCACTTATCTATTTGCCGTCAGCGCCCTGCAAAAGCCGGTCTACCATGTCAGCGTCACGTCGCTCGATCATACGCAAAACAGGAACGAGAGCGATTTCTCACCGGAGGACACGCTGGCTATCGGACCGAGCGAGGAAGGAGCCCGGTCGAACGCGTTGAGTGCGAGTCCGGCCATCACGATTGCGTATCCCGATCTCCCGGACAAGGGGTGTTTCATTGCCACGGCGGCCTTTGGCGCCGATTGGGAGGCCGAAGTCCTGGCGCTGCGTGAATTTCGTGACCGTTACCTGGAAACGAATAGACCAGGGCGCGCATTCGTAGCGTGGTACTACCGCCACGGTCCGGCAGCTGCGCGAGCCATCGAAGGCAGCAATGCAGCGAGGGCTGTCGTACGTTGGATACTTTACCTGCCGGTCGCACTTGCGCTCGTATTGATGCACGCAAGCAATGCCTCGCTCGGTGCCCTGACGTTGTTGTCCGGGAGTCTCCTCGTATCGATCGGATACCGACGACGCGCCAGCCGCGTCCCGACCTGGGGGCGGCTGGTTTGAAGCGTAGCACGTGGTTTTGCTTCACACTCCGAATCGTGGCGGTGCTGGCGTTGGCGCCGCTGGGACTGACGTACGCCGATGAACCGACGCCGTGGGTGTTCGAGTTGAAGGGTGGACTGTTCGAGCCGGATTTGCCGCTGTACAAGGATTTCTACGGCGACGATGACAACGGCTATGTCGCCGTTGCATTCGGTTACCAGTTCCGTAGCTGGCTGGAGATGGGCGGCGAGATCGGTTACTCGCGCGATTCAGGGGTGGGCGTGCAACCGGCCAACAGCCAGCTTGCTGGCAGCGTCAAATACACACTCGTGCCAGCGCACCTCTATGTCAACCTGCTGGGCAAGAAGGACGACAAGCAGCTCTTTGTGCCCTACGCGGGCCTTGGGCTGACGACGGCCTACTACCGACAGGAGATCGAATCACAATCGAACCGTGACGGACGAACTGACCTCGGCTACAACGCCCGGGTCGGAGTGCAGCTGCTGCTGGATCGGCTCGATCCGGGTTCGGCTCGCAGCCTGTCAGGCAGCGGCCGTGTCCAGACGTACCTGACGCTCGAGGCGCAGTGGTTCACAACCGAAGTCGACAATACTGACCTCGGCGGCGTGACCTATCTTCTGGGGCTACGCTTCGAGTGGGGCAAGGGCAAGTAGCTGTAGTCGGCGCCGCGCGCCCGTGTTGCGGAGAGATGCTACTAAAGGGGTCGAACTGAATTGTTCGATGTTGGGCCACGATATCCCAACCGGCAAATGCGGCAGGATAAAGAAGAAATCTTAATAAATCGGTTCGACGCCTTTTCTCTTTCCGGTCGTGCAGTTTCACGTTTCCAAGCGTTGGCACTGAAGATCAATTCGCACCTGTCAGATGTGACTGATTTTGGCATGGCGGGCGAATTGCCCCATGTTCGCGCTCAATGTCTTGTGCCATGAATTTCTGATGTTTGAATCCCCGTGTTGCGGTTACTCTCTTTATTGCAATGTTGCGCGATAGCACTAACGATCAATTTGCTCACTCTCCAAATGTTCGATCACGAAAATTAACCGATCGGTATATTGTTTGGCTTTTCTCCGTTTTTGTTGCTTAGTAACATGAACAAGTTAAACTGGTTTTAATAAAACAAGAATCACAAAACTCAAAAAATTCGGGAGCGAAATCTAATGTACAAGATATTTCGCGGGGCTCTGTTATCCGCATTGTTGTTGCTTTACTTCATAAATCCCGCTGTTGCTCAGGACAAGCCAAATATCCTGATCATCTGGGGCGACGACATCGGCTACTTCAATGTCGGTGCCTACAATCGGGGTGCGATGGGCTATGACACGCCGAACATCGACAGCATCGCCAATGATGGCATTTTGTTCACCGATGGTTACGGACAGAACAGCTGTACGGCAGGAAGATCCACTTTTATAACTGGCCAGAGTCCGTTTCGAACAGGCCTGTTGAAGGTCGGCCTGCCAGGCGCGAAAGAAGGATTACACGCAGAAGACCCGACGATTGCGGAGCTGCTAAAGCCTTTGGGCTACATGACGGGCCAGTTTGGCAAGAACCACCTCGGTGATCTTGATGAACATTTACCTACTAATCACGGTTTCGATGAGTTCTTTGGCAATTTGTATCACCTGAACGCCGAAGACGAACCGGAAAACGAGGACTACCCGAAGGATCCTGAGCTTGCCAAGAAATTTGGTCCCCGTGGTGTGATTCACTCTATCGCCGATGGCAAGATCGAAGACACTGGCCCGCTGAATATGAAGCGCATGGAGACCATTGATGAAGAAGTGACCGAGCTTGCGCTTGACTTCATCGACCGGGCGCATGCGGCTAACAAACCATTCTTCGTCTGGTATAACACCACGCGCATGCATGTATGGACCCGTCTGAAAGCTGAATCAAAAGGCGTTACCGGCCAGGGTATCTATGCAGACGGCATGGCAGAGCACGATGGCATGGTTGGCGAAATGTTGGCCAAACTGGACGAGCTCGGTATAGCGGATAACACCATCGTCATGTATTCAACCGACAATGGCGCCGAAACATTTACCTGGCCCGATGGCGGCACTACTCCATTTCGCGGTGAGAAGAACACCACCTGGGAAGGCGGTTTTCGTGTGCCGATGATGGTGAAGTGGCCTGGCAAAATCGAGGCCGGACAGATAGCCAATGATGTCATCTCCATGGAAGACTGGTTGCCAACCCTGCTTGCCGCAGCTGGCGAACCTGACATCAAGAATAAGCTGCTCAAAGGTCACAGGGCGGCCGGAAAGAATTTCAATGTCCACCTCGACGGTTACAACATGTTGCCGTATTTCACTGGCCAGGAAGAAGAGGGCCCGAGAAAGGAGATGTTCTACTTCACCGACGACGGCCAACTGTCAGCGCTGCGTTACGGGCAATGGAAATTAATGTTTACTGAGCAACGTGCCCATGGCCTGGAAGTATGGCAGGAGCCTTACGTGACGCTGCGCTTTCCAAAGTTATTCAATCTCCGCCGCGATCCGTTCGAGCGCGCAGATTGGGAATCAGGTGCTTACGAAACCTGGCGGTTTGAGCGCGTATATTTGCTCTCCCCTGCAGCAGCCTATGTGGCTCAATTTCTCGGCACCTTCCAGGAATACCCCCCCCGGCAAAAACCAGGCAGCTTCAGCCTGGACCGCGTCCTTGAGTCACTTCAGGAGGGCGGCAAAGGGGCAAACTGAGGAACAGGGCGATATAGGAACAAGCCGGGTGACTGTCGATCAGACGCCCGGCTTTCTTGTTTGCGTCGATAGAAGAGGTTTTTAATTAATGAGTGCGACAAAATCGATATCAGTACTTAACAGGATGTTTTCGATTTCTGTGCTGGCCGCACTGGTGGCCGTCGGACCCAACGCCCTGGCAAGCCAGCGGCCGAAACTCATCCTGCAGATTACAGTCGATGCCTTACGCGGCGACCTGCCAGGGCGATTCGGTAATGTGCTTGGTGAAGGCGGCTTTCGTTACCTGATGAATGATGGCATCCATTACACCAACGCCCATTATCAGCACGCCAATACTGAGACCATTGTGGGTCATGCCTCCCTGGCGACCGGTACAGTGCCTGCTGCGCACGGCATGATCGGCAACGTCTGGTTTGACCGGGAGCTGGATCGCCTTGCCTACAATATTGAGGATGCCAATTATCATCTGCTTACGGTTGGTGCTGACATAGACCAGGGTACTGAGATTGATCCAACCCAAAGAGCAGCCAAAGTTGAGGGACGCTCGCCAAACAACATCCTGACCTCCACGCTGAGCGACGAGATGGCTGTCCACTTCGCCGGGCAATCGAAAATTTTTGCTGTATCAGTAAAAGATCGCGGCGCAGTGTCGTTGGCTGGTCACGCAGGCAAAGCTTTCTGGTTCTCCAAGGCCGGCGGTGAGTTTGTCACCAGTAGTTATTACTACGATCAGTATCCAGAGTGGGTCAACAAGTGGAATGCGCGCGATCCGGCAGCGGCCTATTCCGGTAAGTCGTGGGAGTTGCTGCACCGATCATCACAGTACCTGTTCGGCGACGCCGATGACCGCGAGTATGAGACTGATCTTGCAGGTTTCGGCCGGGTCTTTCCGCATGCATATGGCGAGGCAGATGATAAATACTTCACAACAAAGCTGACGCTGAGTCCCGCTGGCGATGAGCTGACACTGGATTTTGCCAAGACGCTGTTGGATGAAGAGCAGCTTGGTCAGGACGACGTGCCAGATTTTCTCGCCATCAGTTTTTCGTCCAATGATTATGTTGGTCACATGTTTGGCGCCTCCAGCCTGGAAATCGAAGACAACATGGCTCGCCTTGATCGCACGCTGGCGGATTTGTTTGCGTACGTCGATGAAAAGGTTGGCTTGGCGAATACATTGATTGTCCTGTCCGCTGATCATGGCCAGCCTGATGCGCCCGGGTATTTGAATGCGTTGGGTATCGACAGGGCACATTATTTCGATACGGATGCATTGGATCGAACCCCAGCTATAGAGGCGCTGAAAAAACAATTCGGTTTCGGCGAAGAGCTGATAGAGGCGTACTTTCATCCTTACGTTTACCTCAATCGTGAGTTAATTCGTGAGAAAGGACTGGACCAGGCCTCTGTGGAGAATGCCGTCGCGGAGGAGCTACGGAAATTCAAGGGCGTGGCCGAAGCGGTCTCGAGTACGGCGTTACGTACAGCCAGCCTGCCCGACACGGTTTTAATGCGCTCCATACTGCGCAATTTCCATCCGAAGCGTTCCGGTGATATTTACCTGGTATTCGAACCCGATGTATTCATTAATGACTTTGACGGATTAATCGTAGCCTCGACGCATGGCTCACCATGGCGTTACGATACCTATGTGCCGGTAATTTTTGCCGGTGCCGGGTTACCGGCTATGAAGGTTAGTCGTGCTGTCACGCCCTACGACATAGCGGCGACGCTGGCTAATTATCTGGGCACAAAACCACCGTCCGGTGCAATCGGCACACCGCTTGTGGAAGTGTTAAAAAAGTAAGTTTTCAACCCGGGAGTTGCAGACCAAATGAATGCGCATGACTCGATTCTCGGTTTAAGAGATCGGATGGGACGTTCTATAATCGGCCAGGAGCAGGTGGTCGAACGATTGCTCCTGAGACTCCTGTGCAACGGTAACCTG
>QNFK01000097.1 GCA_003645495.1 Gammaproteobacteria bacterium | reverse complement strand
TTAGCCCTATTCTAGCTCAGCGGCTGCTTCTGGGGTAAAGCGGACACTCGCCACTCAGTGCCAGCAGCGGCTGCTTTCGGCCAAAAGCAGACCTAAGTTGAACTTTCGTATTCTCCGTATTCCTGCATAATTCGCTCGATTTCTGCGGCAAAACTTGGCCGAACATTATTTTTGAAAACATTTAGCTTCTTCCAATACGGCGCGTTCACACGTATTGCCCACGCTATCTTGTGCTGGTAGTACTCCTCGTCGAGGAATCCTTGTTGGTATTGGTAGAAAAGGTTGTCTAAATCAGTATGCCTTGCCGCTATGTAAGCTGTGAATCGATGCAGTTCGATTGGAGTTAGAACATCGACTGAAGAGGTGTCCGATGGATAGCCGTTATCCCGCAATTTTATCCATATTGGCGGCATGTGTTCGTCTTCGCTGTCATCAAGCCGATGGCCGACATGAGCGTCTGATCGGGACTGGTGTATCTGCGCCCTGACCAGAGCACTGTTCTGGTCCAATTCGACGATCAATAGAATAATCCCGATTAGTACGCCAATGTTGGCGCTCAGGGTCAACCATCTACTTACGGAATCCGCGTTCATTGCACTCCCATCCTTTTATTTGCGTTGAGTGTAGGAAATGCTAAGGCTCACGTCTGCTTTGGGTCAGTAGCAGCCTCTCAGCCCTATTCTAGCTCAGTGGCTGCTTCTGGGGTAAAGCAGACACTCAGAATCCATAGATCGAGCGGCTGGTTTCGGCCAAAAGCAGCCATTGCGGATATATCTCAACCGTCTGCTGAATCGATACAAGACCATACCGCCTTGCGATACGCCAGACCTCTAGTATCCTTAAGCGAGTCGGGGAGAAATTCGAAGTGCAGCCAGACAGGAAAGGATCTGGGTTCCCTTACACAATAACAATTACAACAACCACAAGGATAACTAACCATGTTGAATATTGAACGAGGCAGCCACCTCATCACACTAATTGTAGTTATGGCCGGACTAATCTTTTCGCCGAATGCCTTTGCTGACGACAAGGACGATGTATTGGCGGTTGTTCAGCAGTATGGCGATTTGGAAAATGATCTAGAGGCCCAGGCGGAACTGATGAGATCGGATCGCGTTTTTATTGCTGGAAACCTTCGTCAGACGGACCAGGCGAAAAACATGTCGAATCAGATTGCCAGCCGCAAGGCGGGCGAGGCTTTGAACGGTGGAAAAACAAGGTTCGTTACGACAATCGAAGGACCTTTGGTCTCTATACACGGGGACGTCGCAGTCGCCAGTTTCGTGCGATGGTGGAATGTCTATCCACACAATCAGGCACCAGCTACGAGCACACCGAACTGGGTTACGCTGGTCCTCGTCAAGGAACGTTCCGGTTGGCGTATCAAGCACACGCACCAATCGCCGATCGCCGGTAACTAATGGTTGGGGTTGCGGCCGGGTCACTCCGGCCGCGCTCACACATTTAACCACTCCGGCAATGTCCGCTTTGGGTCACAAGCGGACGTTATCCCATAGTTTAGCTGAATGTCCGCTTTGGAGCGGAAAGCGGTCGTCCATGTTAGCTAAATTTGAGGATAACCAAGATCCACCATCTGCCAAATGCAGACGTCAAAATGTAGTCGGACAAGGTGACTTATACAGTTTCTGTCCTCACAAAACGTAGTAATAATACGAACATCGAACTGCATAAAACCAACACGTAAATTAGCCCCACAAGAAATCCAGAAAACGTATGTTCCAAACCAATACCGGCAGCGTTCAGGGCTTGAATCGGCACAACCAGGCCGGTAAGCAGTACCAGAATAATACGAACACCTGGGACAAAGTCGGGATCATCGCTGACCCGAAGTTTGACCTGGTTACGTATAAACGTGAGTATGAATAAGGTCACATACACGGCTAGAATGGCACTACAAACGCCCCAAGTGATCGCCTCCGCGACAGCGAAGTGATGAAATCCGAAAGGCAGCACACACAGTACGAGGCCGCCTAAGCTTGCTTGCAGCAATGCTCGAAAACGAATTACGTCTACTGGCCTCCACTTTCCGACAGATCGTTGGCCGAGTGTAGCGACAATTCCGGTGAACCCTGCAAAAGCAATGAAGACTTCTGCCAATATTGTGAGTACGTCGGATCCCGTCAAAATTAGTGCCTAATGGTTGATAAACCGGCAGTGTATCAACTGCCGTAATAGATGAACTCGAGGTGTTGTGAATGTCCGCTTCGGGTCACAAGAAGACCTTTTCCGCTATACCACCTCAACAGCTGCGGTTGAGCGGTTAGAGGTCGTTCGATTTCAGTTTTATCTGACAAGTGACTGTCTGATCAAGTACCGACCATCACATCTCCGGAATTGTTGGCTAGTGCCTGTTTCACTCCGTTGCCGCTGGTTCCGGTTCTCCTCCGACATCCGAATCCGTTGCATCGCTCTGCAGATCTTTTAGTAATCGCCCTGTCAGCACGCCTGCAGTCATTGAGCCGTTAACGTTCAATGACGTTCGTGCCATATCGATGAGGGGTTCTATCGAAATCAGGAGCGCTACCAGCGTGACGGGCATACCCATGGCGGGCAGCACAACCAGCGCCGCAAATGTCGCGCCACCACCGACGCCGGCAATGCCGAACGAACTGATGGCGACAATTCCAACCAGGCCTGCAATAAACCCGGGATTCAGTGGATCGATGCCCATCGTTGGCGCGATCATCGTGGCCAACATCGCCGGATAAATTCCGGCACAACCATTTTGCCCGATCGTCGCGCCAAATGTCGCCGACAGATTGGCAACAGGTACAGGTACGTTCAGCTCCTCAACCTGGGTTTCGACGTTTAGCGGTATCGTCGCCGCCGAACTCCGGGAGCCGAAAGCGAATGTCAGCACCGGCCAGACTCTGCGAAAGTAGTCTCTTACATTGACACCATTGAGTAACAGCAACAGCCCGTGCACACCAAACATAATGGCGATTGCGAGGTAGGAGGCGATCACGAAATTTATAAGGTTCAGGATGTCACTCGCATTGGAACCTGCAACAACCTTGGTCATCAAAGCCAAAATGCCATAAGGCGTTAATGCCATCACCATATGTACAAGTTTCATGATGATCGACTGGACGGTTTCAATGAAACCGTAAATTGCTTCCGCGCGTTGTGGCTGGTCTTGTGCAACCAACAGGGTGGCGATGCCAAATAGAATACCAAACACGACGACAGCAATAACCGAAGTTGGCCTTGCTCCGGTCAGGTCGTAGAAAATGTTGCTGGGTACAAACCTGACCAACATGTCAGCCAGACCGGTACCCGCATAGGTCTCCTGACGAGCGGCGAGGACATCCGCACGCGCAAGCTCTCTCGCCCCCTCCGTCAAGCCCTCTGCCGTCAGGCCAAAGGCGTTTGCCATCAGGATGCCGATCAATGCAGCAATCATCGTCGTGCCGATTAAGATGACGATGACAACTCCGCCAATCTTGCCCAGCGCGGCCACTTCGCGCATCTTCACGACCGCCGCAATCATCATCACAAGTACCAGCGGCATGACGATCATTTTCAAGAGGTTTACATAGGTGGTACCAATGACGTTGGTCCATTCCAGCGTATCGGCGATCGCACCCGGGTTGCCGCTATAGGCAAATTGCAACGCAAAGCCAAACAGTACGCCTGCCAGGAGGCCAGCCAGGACCTGGCGTGATAACGAAAATTTTGGTTTGCGAAAGCGCGCGAGAATCGCGATCAATCCGGTAAAAGCAAGTAAATTTATTATTAGTGCGAATGACATATTAGTTACCGCCTTTATTGTGACAGCTAAATACCGTTGCAGATCTACAGATACTGGCCGACAACAGCCCGCCTAACCCTACACCAATATGCCTGCCTGCGTTTTCCGGCGTCACACTATGCAATCTTCCTGAAGACTCCTCTGGAGTCAGGGTTTAGTGGCAATTACTGGAGTGCCTGCGATGCAGATCCTGAGGCGCCGGCCATTTCCCCAACATCCACTGCCATGCCGTCTTGCAGTCTCTCCGCACCGCGAATGACGACACGATCCCCGGACCGCAAGTCGCCGATTACTTCGATAAGGCTGCCTGCACCAAGGCCGGTCATGACATTTACTTGCTCTGCTGTATCGTCACTATTTATTCGGAATACAAATGCACCTTCCCGTCGCAATACAAGTGCGTCTCTGGGTACGGCAAGTACTTCCTTTGTCATTGCGGTCGGCATTGATAGTCTGACGCTCTCGCCAACGGTCCACACCTCGGGATCGACGTTCAGTCGCACCTCGAACATATGTGATTGCGGATTGCCGAATGGAACAATGGTTCGGATGCTGCCTTCGCCGTCGCGATAATCGTTGTGCAATTCGAGAACGTCGCCCTCTTTGACGAAATTCACCGTGTTGAGCGGGGCACGCGCAATGACCTCGATTGAATCCGGGTCGACCAATCGAATTATTTCATCAGCAACACTCAATCGTTCGCCAATATTGCGCATCCTTTCCGTGACGACCCCGCTGAATGGCGCACGAATCTCCGTAATGTACATCGCGACTTTCGCCTGTCCGAGTTGCGCCTCCGCAATCGCAACGTCGCTTTCAGCCATAGCAAGGTCCGAAGTAGTCAGGTCGAGTTGGCTTTTCGCCGACAGGTTATTTTCGGCCAAACTCTCGAGGCGTTTTTTCTCCGAGCGCAGGAAAGTAACCCGAGCCTGCTCTTTGGTCACGCGACTTTGCGCCTCCATTTCGAGCAAACGATAAGTAATGTCCTCAAGCCGGGCGACGGTATCACCCTCCGCCACCTTTGTGCCCACCTCGGCAATCCAGGCAATTTTCGCCGGTAGCTCGGATGCAAGCCGTGCATCGTAGCGGCTGTAAACGGTTCCCGGGACATTTACGCTTGGTGCGAGCTCTGTCAGTTGGGCTTCCATTACTACCACGGCTGGCGGTGGCATTTCGAATTGTGCGACGGCATTCGCACTCAACATGCATATACCCAGGACAATTAATATTTTTTGCAACTTATACATATTTGATAATCATATCTAGCCGGTTACCGGCGCTTTTTCGAGTCCCGCATCCAGGGCTGCTGGTGATAGTGTTTTTTCACCCAATCGAAGCAGGCTTGGCAGGAAAACCAATGTGAAGATGGCGCTGACCGACATGCCGCCAACAATTACGGCCGCCAGGCCACGATATATCTCGGAACCAGGCCCCGGAATTAACAGTAGCGGCAGCATACCGAAGAGGCTGGTCATTGTACTCATTAATATCGGCCGTAACCTGCGACGAATTGCCTGTTCCACTGCACTGCGACGATCGATACCTTCACGTTCTGCCAGCCGCGTCTGATGCACCAACAAGATGGCGTTGTTGACCACCAACCCGAGTAACGTGATGAATCCGATCATGGTGAGCAAATCCATCGGCAGATTCATCAGGCGTAGCAGACTGACACCGCCAACTGTCGCCAGGGGAATCGCCGAGATCACCATCAGACTGTCGCGGAAAGAGCGGAACAATCCACTCATTAACAAATAAAGAACCAGTATCGCCAGAGTAAAACTGCGGGCCATATTACCGAGCGCTATGCGCAGGTCATCGGCATTACCATAGAAACTGATTTCCCCGTCTTCCGGCAACATCGCAAGTAGCTCAGGCTCAACTTTATCGCGTAATATCTGTATGGATTCTTCCAATGACATGTCGACGGGCGGCGTGATTATCAGGGTCACCGCGCGACGCCGATCGACGCGACGAATCTGGTTTGGCCCGGCCGTACGCAGCATTCGGACAAGCTGATCGACCGGCTGAATTCCACCAGCCGGTGTCGCAAGTGGTGTCGCTGCCAGTTCCTCCGGGCTACTCCACGCCGGCGCCCGCAAGACGATATCCATTCTGCGATCGCCATTGAAATAATCACCGACATAAACGCCGTCACCGAGCGCTCGCATAACCGTCGACATCTGTTGCCGTGTCCAGCCGGATTCAGCGATTCGTCGTTCGTCCGGTATGAAGCGAAGTTCCGGCTCCGCGAAATCAACACCAGGATCCGGCCGCGCTTGCGCGCCAGGTAAATGCTGGCTTACAAGCCCCATTCCCCGTTTGGCAGCCGCAAGCATGGCATCCATGTCGCGACTTTGAATGTTTAGCTCAATACCCTGGTTGCCGGTTACTCGCTGGAAGACTCCCCAGGTATCGGCAAAAGCCATAGTGTCGGGAAACCCTGTAAGAATCTGACTGTTCAGTGCCCCGACCATACGTCCCGCGTCATTATCGTCCTTCATCATCACACCGAGAAAACCGAATCCGCCGAACATCCCGTTGAAATAGGAATCGACCGGAATTTCGGCATCCTCTTCAAGGTATGGTTTCATTCGCTCATAGACCACATCTATGAATTCCTCACGGGCCGAGGTAACGCTCTGCCCGGGCGGCGGAATGATAAAGGCGAAAATCCAGCCTGGTTTTCCGCCAGGCAGGTAATCGGCCGGTGGCAACAAGGCCCAGGTCAGAAACGTCGCAGCCGAAAACAATCCGACAATCAATGCACGACGCAGGCGTACCGAAACTGTCAGGCTCATAATGAAGGCGGTAAGTCGCTGCCACCACACAGCGTGTGGATCATCCAGCCGGACATTTTGTAACCAGTTAGCACCCGCCGTCGGAATGACTGTCAACGCAATGAAAAACGATGCAACTACGGCGACTGAGATAACCAGCGCAAGATCCGCAAACAACTGTCCGGAAATATCCTTGAGGAACATGATCGGCAGGAAAATCACAACCGTCGTTGCAGTCGATGCCAGCAAAGCGCCGGCAACCTCTGTTGCCCCAACCGATGCAGCTTTTGTCGCGTCGACCCCTTTTTCA
>QNFK01000096.1 GCA_003645495.1 Gammaproteobacteria bacterium | reverse complement strand
GCCAGCCGGCATTGTCGCCGGTTGCAGCGTAAGGCAGGGCGGCGTCAGTAAAGGAAGGTATGCGTCACTCAATCTCGGCGCACACGTTGGTGATGATGATGCAGCCGTCCTGGAGAACAGGCGCCGGTTGAAAGCCCGATGTGACCTGCCAGCAGAACCGGGTTGGCTCTCTCAAGTACATGGAACGACAGTTGCTGTTGAGCCGGTAGCGGGTGCTCTGGCAACGGCGGACGCGGCATTCACAAGCAATGCCGCTGTCGTATGCGCTGTGTTGACCGCTGATTGTCTACCAGTGTTGTTTTCTTCGACGGATGGCAGCGAACTGGCGGCGGCTCACGCTGGCTGGCGTGGGCTGAATGCCGGTGTACTCGAAGCCACTCTGGGTGAATTTTCAGTGCCTCCAGGCAAAATTTTGGTATGGCTTGGGCCGGCGATTTCACAAGCGGCATTCGAGGTTGGCGGCGAAGTCCGGGATGAATTTCTTGCTACTGATGCTGCTGCGGCTGACTGTTTCGTCGAAAATCAGCGTGGTCGCTGGCAAGCGGATTTGTACGCGCTGGCCAGGCAGCGCCTGGCGAAATTGGGCATCACCCGGGTTTTTGGCGGCAATTTCTGCACTTACGCTGAGCCTGACCGGTTTTTCTCCTATCGCCGCGACGGCGAGTGTGGTCGCATGGCGAGCTTTATTTACAGGGCTCCGCCTGCCCGGACTCAGTGCTTGAAATAGGCTGATTTGGCTCAATCTATAGCTCAGATTAAGTCCGGATAATTTACCCGTTTGGCGCGAAAGATCGGGCAAGACTTTGATTGACTGAAGGATTTTCTGCTTGAGTGGAATAACGGTGTCTATTGCCGAAAGCAGAAAATCCTTCAGGCGATCAAAGGATCAGCGAGAGCGCGGCAAACGGGTGAATTGTCCGGCCAAATGCTGCGGCAGGACTAAACAATGCGAATGGACAAACTGACAAGCAAATTTCAAATGGCGCTGGCCGAGGCGCAGTCACTGGCTGTGGGGCTGGATAACCAGTTTATTGAGCCGGCACACGTCATGGTGGCGCTGCTCGACCAGGAAGGCGGCATGGTACGTGGCCTGCTCACGAAATCGGGCGCTAACGTCAACCTGTTGCGTTCCCAGCTGGGTGAGGCACTGGATCGCCTGCCGAAAGTCGAGGGTACTGGTGGCGAGATACATATCGGCAACGATGTGTCCAAACTTCTCAACATCACCGACAAGCTGGCGCAAAAACGCAACGACCAGTACATCTCCAGCGAACTATTCGTACTCGCGGCACTGGACGACAAGTCCCCGCTGGCAGCAATCCTTAATAAGGCGGGTGCCATTCGCGGCGCAGTTGAGAAATCGATTGACGACCTGCGCGGTGGCCAGGAGGTTAATGACCCGAATGCCGAAGATGCGCGCCAGGCATTGGAGAAATATACGGTTGACCTGACCGAACTGGCAGAGCAGGGCAAGCTCGACCCAATCATTGGTCGCGATGATGAGATTCGTCGCACCATCCAGATTCTGCAAAGACGAACCAAGAATAATCCGGTGCTCATCGGAGAGCCGGGCGTTGGCAAGACCGCAATTGTTGAAGGACTTGCGCAACGAATTGTAAACAATGAGATTCCCGAAGGTTTGCGCAACAAGCGTATTCTTTCGCTCGACATGGGCGCATTGATCGCCGGCGCCAAGTTTCGCGGCGAATTCGAAGAGCGCCTCAAAGCTGTTCTTAGTGACCTCGCGAAGCAGGAAGGCCAGATCATCCTGTTCATTGATGAGCTGCACACCATGGTCGGTGCCGGCAAGGCAGAAGGCTCCATGGATGCAGGCAATATGCTCAAGCCCGCGCTGGCTCGCGGCGAATTGCACTGTGTCGGCGCAACTACCACCGACGAATATCGCAAATACCTGGAAAAAGATGCAGCACTGGAGCGCCGTTTCCAGAAAGTCGTCATTGGCGAACCGACGGTTGAGGACACCATCGCAATATTACGTGGGCTGAAAGAGCGCTACGAGGTGCATCATGGTGTCGAAATTACAGACCCGGCAATCGTGGCGGCAGCAACATTGTCACATCGCTACATCAGCGATCGACAACTACCGGACAAAGCGATCGACCTGATCGACGAGGCAGCATCGCGCATCCGTATCGAGATTGATTCGAAGCCCGAAGAAATGGACAAACTCGAGCGTCGCATCATCCAGTTGAAAATCGAACGGGAAGCGCTGAAAAAAGAATCAGATGATGCCTCGCGAAAGAGACTCGATGACATTGAAGCGCAACTCGGCGAGCTTGAAAAAGAATTCGCCGATCTCGAGGAAATCTGGAAGGCTGAGAAGGCCGCGATGCAGGGCGCTGCGCACATCAAAGAGGAACTGGAGCGCGCGCGTCTCGAGCTCGAAACGGCCCACCGCGCCAATGACCTCGCGCGCATGTCAGAGCTGCAGTACGGTCAGATCCCTGAGCTGGAGAAGCAGCTTGAGGAAGCCATGCGTGCAGAAACGCAGGAAACAACGCTCCTGCGCAACAATGTTACCGACGAGGAGGTCGCCGAGATCGTTTCGAAATGGACCGGTATCCCGGTTTCGAAAATGCTCGAAGGCGAGAAAGACAAGTTGTTACAGATGGAAGCGCATATTCAGGAGCGCGTCGTTGGCCAGAGTGAAGCAGTTACTGCGGTGGCAAATGCTATTCGCCGTTCGCGCGCCGGCTTGTCGGATCCGAATCGCCCAATCGGCTCGTTTCTGTTTCTTGGGCCGACCGGTGTTGGCAAGACCGAACTGACCAAAGCACTTGCCAATTTCATGTTCGATACGGACGACGCAATGGTGCGTCTTGATATGTCCGAATTCATGGAGAAACATTCCGTAGCGCGCCTGATCGGTGCGCCGCCTGGATATGTAGGCTATGACGAAGGCGGCTATCTGACTGAAGCAGTACGGCGTCGCCCGTATTCCGTCATCCTGCTCGACGAAGTCGAGAAAGCCCATCCGGACGTCTTCAACGTATTGTTGCAGGTGCTGGATGATGGTCGGCTGACCGACGGTCAGGGACGAACAGTCGATTTCCGTAATACGGTGATCGTGATGACCTCTAATCTCGGCTCACAGAGAATCCAGGAGCTCGCTGGTGAGGAAAATTATGACGTCATGAAGGCTTCGGTCATGGAAATCGTTGCACAACATTTCCGGCCGGAATTCATGAATCGTGTCGACGATATTGTCGTGTTCCATCCGCTGGGCCGCGAGCATATTCGCGCAATTGTCGATATACAGCTTGGCTATCTGCACGAAAGGCTGGCCGATCGCGATATGACGATCGTGCTCTCCGATGCGGCGAGAGACAAACTGGCAGATGCCGGCTTCGACCCGGTTTACGGGGCAAGGCCGCTGAAACGGGCGATCCAGCAGCAGGTGGAGAACCCGCTGGCACAGGAGATTCTGCAGGGTCGCTTCAATCCGGGTGATACCATTGAGATTGGCGTCTCCGAGGACCACCTGGAATTCCAGAACGCCGCCTGAAACACTTATAATTGACCTGGCCCGGACTATTCATGAATAGCCCGGGCTTAATGCCGTAGTTGGATTGCCGACTACGGCATATTCTTCATTTGGAGACCGATGCGTGCCGATTTACGAGTATGCGTGCAAGAAATGCGGCCACAGGCTGGATGCACTGCAAAAGATGAACGATGACCCGCTGGTCGATTGTCCGGAGTGCGGCGAGCCGCAGTTGCAGCGCCAGTTATCAGCGCCCCGGTTCCGGCTCAAGGGTAAGGGTTGGTATGAAACCGACTTTAAGAAGGACAATCAGCGTAATGTACACAAGAGCGACGCTGAGCCCACTAAGAGCAGCACGACAGACAGCAAGAAGGACAAGTCAGGGTCGAACAAGACGGACAAGAAAGCCACGTCAAAACCCGCCGGGAAGACTGACAGCAAATGAGCATCACAACGAGCGAATCTGAATGAAACGATTACGACGTTACATCGTAGCCGGCATCCTGGTGTGGTTGCCGATAGGCGTGACGGTCTTCCTGCTGCGCATCCTGGTCGGCATGCTGGACCGGTCTCTGCTGCTCATACCAGCGCAGTATCAACCAGAAGAAATTATTGGCTTTGCCATACCAGGACTTGGCCTTGTCCTGACGTTACTGATTTTGCTTGTTACCGGTGTGCTTGCCGCTAACATTGTTGGTCGCAGCATGGTCGGTTTGTGGGAGTCGATGCTGGAGAGGATTCCCGTTGTACGCTCCGTGTATTCGGCGGCAAAGAATTTTGCCGAAATTGTTTTTTCTGATTCAAGCCAGTCATTCAAGAAGGTCCTGCTAATCCAGTACCCGCGCAAGGGCCTGTACAGTCTCGCCTTCCAGACCTCCAGCCAGCTGGGCGAAGTACAGGGGCGCACAGGGGAAGAAGTGATCTGTGTTTTCGTGCCGACGACCCCTAATCCGACTTCAGGCGTCATTATTATCGTGCCGCGAAAGGATGTTATTGAGCTGGATATGGAGGTTGATGAAGCGCTGAAGATGATCATTTCGCTGGGTGTTGTGGTGCCAACCTGGCGCAATGACAAGAATCCCGAATTGCCCCTCGTAATGCCGGATGATCCCGGGAAATGACCTCAGGTCGTCGAATCAAGCCCTGAACCTGGCGCGGAGCTGTTGCAGTGCACCCGCACAGGCCGTAACATCTCGCCTCCAATTTTCAGGCACCAGCCGGACCTAAGCCATGCGAACTCATTATTGCGGACAAGTTGATGAAAGCCAGATCGGAGAGGAGATTTCGGTCTGTGGCTGGGTACATCGCCGCCGCGATCACGGCGGTGTCATATTTGTCGATCTGCGCGACCGGGAAGGTCTGCTGCAGGTAGTTTTCGACCCGGATCGGGCAGAAATTTTTGCCGAAGCCGAACGCATTCGCGGTGAGTACGTCCTGGCGGTAAAGGGTCTGGTCAGACCACGGCCTGAGGGCACGATCAACCCCAACATGAAAACCGGCCAGGTCGAGGTTCTCGCGCACGAACTCATTACCCTGAATGACTCGGAAACGCCGCCGTTTCATCATGATGAGAACGCAAACGAGGAGCTGCGCCTCAAATATCGTTACCTGGATCTGCGCAGGGAGGAAATGCTTGGCAACCTGCGTCTGCGCCATGCTGTAACCCGCGCGATGAGAAACTACCTGGATTCGAGCGGCTTCATCGATGTCGAAACGCCGATGCTGACACGCGCCACGCCAGAGGGCGCGCGCGACTACATCGTGCCGAGTCGTACCCACCCCGGAAAATTCTTTGCCCTGCCGCAGTCACCACAAATCTTCAAACAACTGTTGATGATGTCCGGGCTGGATCGTTACTACCAGATCGTGCGTTGCTTCCGCGACGAAGATCTGCGTGCCGACCGGCAACCGGAATTCACACAGCTTGATATCGAGATGAGCTTTGTGGATGAAGAAGAAGTCATGGGCACGATGGAAAATCTGGTGCAGACGTTGTTTAAGGAAGTAATGGACGTCGAACTACCAGCACCGTTTCCGCGTATGAGTCATGCCGATGCGATGCATCGTTTTGGTTCAGATAAACCGGATTTGCGCATTCCCCTTGAATTGATCGAAGTCGCCGATCTGATGAAATCGGTCGAGTTCAAGGTCTTCGCCGGGCCGGCTGCAGATCCGGAGGGCAGGGTTGCTGCATTGTGCCTGCCTGGTGGCAGCGGACTGAGCCGTAGGGAAATCGACGATTACACCGCGTATGTAGCGCGGTATGGCGCTCGTGGACTTGCCTATATCAAGGTCAACGACGTTGCCGCCGGTCGTGAGGGCCTGCAATCTCCGATTCTGAAATTTTTACCGGATGAAACGATCCTGGGCATCATGCAGCGCACTGGCGCCGCAGATGGTGACCTGGTGTTTTTCGGCGCTGATAAAGCCCGTGTTGTTAATGATGCCCTCGGCGCATTACGTGTAAAACTGGGCGAAGATCGCGGCCTTGTTTCGGCTGACTGGCAGCCACTTTGGGTTGTCGACTTTCCCATGTTTGAGAAGGACCAGACTACGAAGCGCTGGACCGCCTTGCACCATCCATTTACCGCGCCTGCAACTGATGACGCCGACGCGCTCAGGAAGGGGCCTGGAACCGTATTGTCCAGAGCCTACGACATGGTGCTGAACGGGTCCGAGATTGGTGGCGGATCAATTCGCATACACAACAAAAATATGCAGGCGGCAGTGTTCGAGTTGCTTGGCATCAGTGACGAAGAGGCCGAAGAGAAATTCGGCTTCCTGTTACGTGCACTGGAATTTGGCTGTCCGCCGCATGGTGGAATTGCATTCGGACTGGATCGCATGGTCATGCTGATGGCTGGTGCTGACAGTATTCGTGATGTCATTGCGTTTCCGAAAACTCAGTCTGCCAGTTGCCCGCTGACCAACGCGCCCGGTGAAGTGTCCCAGGAACAACTCAAGGAAACCGGGATTCGGTTGCGGCCACCACGTAAGGAATAGTCAGGTCGTTAGCCTGCATAATTCACCAGGGCGCCAATCGGCTATTCGAATTCGATTGATGGCTCGGTATTTTTCCCGATACTGTTTAATAAAATTTTGGTTGTCATTTCACACCGCCGATTGGCTATCGCGGCCCTGGCTGGTTCTCGAACGCCTGAGCTTGGCCTTCGCTCCACCCATAGCTATCGCTATGGTTCTCGCTCCAGGCCTGCCCTCAGCCGCCCGAGCCCTCAGCCAGGATCCACGATCCCTGGTGAATTATGCAGGCTGACCCGCGCAGACCAGAGTCCATACTTGTTGTCGTGTATACCGACAACGCCGATATTCTTCTGCTCAAACGGTCACAACCGTTTGCCTTCTGGCAATC
>QNFK01000095.1 GCA_003645495.1 Gammaproteobacteria bacterium | reverse complement strand
TGCACAGGGCAAGACTCGCACTTCGAGAGGTGCTGAAAAGTTATGAATAATGAGAGACAACATATCGATGATCATGTAGTCGAGCAGCTGTCTGGCTACGTGGATGGCGAATTGACGCAGCAGCAGCGGCAGCGGGTCGATGTGCACTGCGCCAATTGCACGGAATGTGCTACAGACCTGCGCGAGTTGCAGGAACTCAGAGAGACCATAGGCAATGCCAGGTTTAGCAATAGAAACCAGGATGCATGGAGAGAAATGATGAATGACACGACAGTTCAGACGACGCGAGGAATCGGTTGGCTGTTACTTATAGGCGGCGCACTGGTCTGCCTGGGTATCGGTGTTTTCGTATTCCTGTTCGGCTCGTCAGTTAGCCTTGTCGAAAAACTGATAGTAAGCGCCATCTACGGTGGTCTTGCGCTGCTGTTTTACTCAGTGCTGCGGCAACGCCTGATTGAGCGGAAAACAGACAAATACAAAGATGTGGAGATCTGAAAATGATAATTGTGACGACGGAAAACATTGCCAATAAGCGAGTCGTGAAAACACTGGGCCTGGTGCGCGGAAATACGGTTCGGGCACGCCATATCGGCAAAGACATAATGGCGGGCTTACGCAATATTGTCGGTGGCGAGATTCACGAATACGCAAAGCTTATTGCAGAGAGTCGTGAGCAGTCTCTGGATCGAATGGTCAAAGAGGCAGAAGAGCTGGGTGCGAACGCAATATTGGCTACGCGCTTCACGACCTCTGTCATGATGGGCGGCGCTGCCGAATTGCTGGCCATTGGGACGGCGGTTGTAATGGAGGATATTTAACGTCAGAACGTATCCTGCGGGTGTCGTTCAATGGTAGGACATCAGCTTCCCAAGCTGAGAATGAGGGTTCGATCCCCTTCACCCGCTCCATACTTGACAGTTTTATGGGTTAGCGGCCGGGCATCAGGGCGTGGCGATCTATTTCCCCTTGCTGGTGCCGCATTTGCCAACGCAAACCACGCAGGAAAATCAGCCCGAACAGGTAGCCGGCGATGCCGCCGGAGACGTGTGCCATGACATTGACGATGCCGTGATCGTCGTAGGCGAATAATTTGTAGATGTCGCCGCCGATGTACCAGAGTGCTAGTGCCCATGCAGGCACCGCTACAGATCCAATAAAGATAACGAACCAGTAATAGCAACGAATCCGGCCATGCGGTAGCAAAAAGGCAAACATTCCAATCATGCCAGTGACCACGCCCGACAACCCAACCGTCGAAAAGTGAGCGCCGGAGGCCATTGCCGAGAAGGAAGAGAAAATACCGGCCGCCAGGCCAATCACCACAAAGGCCGAAACGTATGCGAAACTGCCAATCAAAACCTCAACCGCAGCAGCGAAAGCTATAAAGAAAATCAGATTGAAAATAATATGCGACCAGCTGCCATGAGCGAATGTAGAGGTCAGCATTGTTACCGGGTTCCAGGAGTCTGTTTCGTAGGCGAGCCCGTCGTCCGGGTTCTCGGGTACTTTTATGTGGTAGTTCCTGAGTTCGTCGGTCAGCATGTTGGCGACGTAAATTTTTGAATCTTCCTGCGTTAAGCCCGTAAGCGGTTCAATCTCAGCGGCAATCTCGGCAATCGTTTCTTTTTCATTTTCGGATTCTGCAATCCAGTAAACCACTTCGACGCAAGCCATGGCGTTATCCTCGCCCGCGATATCCTGAAAAATCATGCGTTTCAGATTGCTTCTCGGGGCATCGCAAAAATCGAACATGGCGGTCTCGTACGCTTCCCAGTCGCTCACCTGTTTAAGGAAAACGCCAAGGCAGCTCACACATACCAGCACCGTCAGGTACGGAAAACGTGCCAATTTAAAATCTGCTTTGACCGGGATAAACATTGCTTAGGGGGACCACTCCAAGGCTCGAAGTGCCCTAAAGTAGCAGCAATAAGGTATTGATTTATATGCGCTGTGTCTAGATTTTGAGCGGTCGGGGGAATATGAGCGATTTGGCACAGCGGTGGGTCAGGCAGGGTGTGCTTTTTTGAGAATTCGCGGCGTCTCAGTATTCATACATTTCTAAACACCGCAACGAAGCACAATAGCTTAGACAGCCGCTCCTACGGTTTGTGCCAATCTGTAGGAGCGGCTTTAGCCGCGAATAGCGAGCGCTAGCGACGCTATTCTGCGACGCAGCTCGTATCTGCCAGTTGCCGCCGGGAATCGTCAGCCGTGTAGATAAGCACGCAGTCGCCGTTATTCAGCACCAGCCGAAACTGCATGGGCATGTCCATGTTACGTCCCTGGGCGGGCAGGTTTTCCATGCTGCGTGGCGGATTGCGTTCTATTGTGAGCACGCTGCTGTCCGTCAGCGCAGCGTTGGCGAGCGTAACATTCGTATCAAGTGCCGCGTTGACTGCACTCTGTAATGCCCTACGACTGTCATCGGTCGGATTCGTTATGCGTGCAGCGACATCGCCGTCTGTTGCCAACGTTTGACAACCGACCATCGCGAATGTCAGGCCCGCAATTATTGCTTTTGTTTTCATAGTACGAACCATCACTGCCGCATGATTCTGTTGGTATGCCAAATCGATTTTGGCACGATGCCATCGACGGCATCCAGTGTTCCGGTGGTTTTGCTCAATACACCAGGAGCAACGCTAATCGGTGTGGTACAGCCCATTCCGGCCTGATGTGCCAGCGCGACCTCGAGGCGATTCTCTGTTGGATCCCCAAGGAGTTTGGTGAAGTCGTCCTGGACTGAGCAACCCAGAACATTTGCCTGTCCGTCATCAACAGCAGACGGTACGAAGCCATCAGAGTAATCCCCAAAGTTCATGGCGTTTATACCGCGAAACTGGATGGTGAAATAGGTCGTGCCGCAATTATCTTGTGGAAAAAAGCCATAAGGTTTGCCGCAGGTGGTCGAGCCAATCTGAATGACGTCGACGCCAATGCCCCGCAGGCCATTCATGATGGCTTCGCTGGCCGAACAGGTGCCGGAACTGGTAAGGACATAGACGCGTGGTAAATCAAGTGTCGGCAGTGCCTGGCCCGGTGGCAACGGGAAGGGCGGGCCGAGTGTAACGTTAAAAAACGGGGTGGGTGTTATCGGCCGGCCGAAAATATCCGTGGCGGTGTGCTTGTCATTGAATTGAGTTAATTCAAATGTTCGACCGGCGATCTGCGTCGGACCCGCGATCATGTACGCCAGCTGGCTGGCAATCGCCAGAAAGCCGCCGCCGTTGTAGCGAAGGTCGAGGACCAGGTCGTCAATTCCCTGTCCCGCATTCAGCTGATTGACTGCGTCAACCAGGCCTTCCTCTGCCGTTGCGATGTGATCGTTGAACAGCATGTAGCCGACTCGGCCCGTGGGCGTATCGATGACCCTGACATTTTGTACCGGTGTCGAGGCGATATTTGCCGCGGTCATAGTGATCATGTGGCTCGCCTGCGCACCGAGGTCCAGGACTTCGAAAGTGTGTGTTTCACCGGCGCTGGCTTGAAACAAGCCGGCATTTAATACAGCGGGGTCACCATCGACGACGGCAGCGCCATCGACCGAGATAATGGCGGCACCGCGCGTCAGCGGAATGGGTAGATTGGTCGCCGGTGTATTGGGATCGGTATAAGCGACCACGATTTCTCGTGGTGGCGCTGGGGCCAATACCGCGAAGCTCGCACCGTAGCCTGCGGACACGCCGCTTTGCGACAGTTGTATCCATTCTTCGGTGTCGAACGTGAAGTGAAACTGGTCTTTGGTCGTGCCTGAAGGAGATAAGCCCGTTGTTCTCAAGACGTTGAAATAAGCGATCGGATCATTAAAGAGCCCCGGATCCTGATCAGCTATTTCGCTGTACCAAAGATAAGTGTCGTCACTATACGATCGCAGAAAATTGTTCTCATCAACCGTCATGCCTTGCATATCGCTGCTGCCGGGACGGGGCGCCTGACACTGTGCAGCAAACGTACTTGCTGGCATGAACATTCCCATTTGCCAGCCGGTGCCACCCGGCGGAGGTGGGGAAGGAGGCGCGACCGCGCCACTGCCGCCGCCACAGGCGGTAAACATTGACAGTGTAACGAGTAGCCAAAACGTGCGGGTTACGATATTGCTGGCAATCCAGGGGTCAACAGAATCGTTTTCGAAATTATTCAAAGGAGAGCACCTGCAGGCGAGTCGGTCAATGTAATAAATGGTACGCCGTTTTACGCGGCACGAATACTGTCGCCAACTGGCAACAAACCATACAGATTGTGTCAAATACGCACCCAATCGATAGTCCGTGCAACACTCTGGCTAGAATTTTTAGACTAACTGAAGCCAAAAAGGTAGCCTGCACTGCATCAATTAAAGCGAATTTCAGTTGCGGCAACGTTGGCTGGGCCTGGGGGCATGATGCGATGAATGATAATAGGGTAAACAGGGCCGAGGATGAGGAGCGACGAAGAATACTGGCACTGTTGCTTGCCGGCGGAGCGATCGCCAGTGTGCCGACCGCGGCGGCAGATGATGCGCCGGTTGATGAGGGACTCAATAATAATCTCCTGTGGGCGGTCGCGTGGAAACAGACAGCAGCAGAATATCGAGCGCTTTGTTACCAGGCCTACAATCTTGCACGAATGCGCCTGGACGATGCATTGCGGCAGCAAAAGACCGGCGACCGGCCATTAGCGATCATCACGGATATGGACAACACCATGCTGCATGTCGGCAGTTACTGGGGTTACCTTATTAATGTGAACAGGGATTTCTTCGACGATGCAATCTGGGATGAATGGTTGCCGAACAACCTGGTAACGGCTGTTCCCGGCTCCCGGGAGTTTTTTGACTATTGTCGCGAAAATGAGGTCGACGTTTTTTACGTTACCAGTCGTAACCAGGGAGAGCGCACCTACGAGTATGCGCTGGCACAATTGAAATATCTTGAGGTTCCTTTTGCTGATGAAGATCACCTTTTTGTCTTTCGTGAGTCATCAGACAAGACACCGGCGAGAGATCAAATTGCCGCAGATTTCGACGTGGTTGTTTTGCTGGGCGACAACCTCAACGACTACAAGCGGGACTACTATGTTAAAGATATCGATGAACGACTGGCACTAATGGAACGTGACCGCGCGGATTGGGGGACTAAATTTATTCTGTTGCCGAACCCGACAGATGGCAATTGGGTGCGCGCAATTTTTGGTGAGTCGGAGCCGCCACCGACGGATGAGAATCGTCGCAAGTTGAAGGCTGCAGCAACGCGCCTTGCCTGGGATGGACATTAGCCCGGTCTGTGTAGTGTTTCATAAGGTTACTAGTTAATGTCCGGACAAAACGTTGTTGTAATTGGTGCCGGTATCGTGGGCGCATCGACAGCGCTTGCGTTGCAGCGGGATGGCCACCAGGTAATCCTTATTGACAGGGAAGGGCCATGCGCCGGCGCGTCATTTGGTAACGCCGGTGCGATTGTCAACGAATCCTGTGCGCCGACCGCGATGCCGGGGATCGTCTTTGATGTCTTTCGAATGATAGGCCGGCCCTTGTCGCCCTTTACGATCAGACTCAGTTATTTACCCAGGGCGTTGCCGTGGATGCTCCGGTTCCTGAATGAGAGTCGACGTTCACGAGTCAATGCGAACGCAAAAAACCTGCACGCACTGACAAAAGTTGCTGAGAAAAGCTGGCGAAGGCTGACATCCGGCACGGATCTCGGTGACCTGCTGCGGCCTGGCGGCTGGCTTAAAGTTTACGAATCGGACAAATCATTTGCAGGAACTGCATTTGCAAGGTCATTGATGGATGAGTTGGGTGCTCCTTACGAGATTCTGGATCCAGCCGGCATCCAGGAGCTTGAACCCCACCTGGCCCCGATATACGCACACGGTCTTTTTGTCCGCGAAGGATTGATGATCAGTGACCCTGGGCGAATGACCAACGAAATGATTGAATTATTCCTGAGTCGGGGCGGTCGCTTGCAGAAGTTTACGGCTGAACGACTGGAGATTGGTGCTGACAATATTGTTGTCCACGACCGCTCAGATTCATTGGCCGCTGACAAGGTTGTTATCGCAGCAGGTGCGTGGTCGCGTAAGCTCGCAGCGCAAATCGGCGACAGGGTTCCACTCGATACCGAACGTGGTTACCACCTCATGTTACCCGCGTCGAGTTCTGCCTTGCTCGAGCGTCCTGTCATGAGCGGCGATCACTCCTTTGTCTTGTCACCAATGGATGAAGGATTACGTCTGGCGAGCCAGGTCGAATTTGCAGGTCTTACAGCCGCACCGAACTACAGTCGCATACGCAGTCTTGTTCCGGCTGCAATGCGCATGCTGCCGGCCATCAGTACAAAAGAGCAATCAGTATGGATGGGCTGTCGACCTTCGCTGCCGGATTCTTTGCCGGTGCTGGGATACGCAACAAAATGTGATCGAGTCCTGTATTCCTTCGGGCACCAGCACCTGGGCATGACGCTGGGACCGCGAACTGCGCAGATAACTGCGGATTTGGTGGCGGGACGCGATCCGCAGATCGATATGCGCCCATATCGTGCCGATAGGTTCTAATTCAGCATCGCGTGCCGCATCATGAGGATGTATATACCGTAATATGCTTGATCATCTAAGGAATAAGAATAATAACTATGGATGACTATGGAATTCTCTCGATAGCACCGCCGGTCCTGACGGTTTTTGTGGCCATGTACAGCAGGAATGTCATTGTTGCTTTGATTGTCGGCATCGTTTTCGGTTCACTGATTATCACTGGTTTTAATCCGTTCTATGCAATTCTGGACTCGATCGAAAACCAGGTCCTTTCCGAAATTGCCAGCGGCACGCAGGTGCAGGTAATTCTCGCTATGTTAATCATCGGCGGTTTCGTCAGAATGCTGGACGTATCTGGTGGCGCTCGAGCCTTTGCGCGACACATGACCAAAGTGGTTTCGACCCG
>QNFK01000094.1 GCA_003645495.1 Gammaproteobacteria bacterium | reverse complement strand
TCCGAGCCCTGTTCGAGGCTGGCTCCCCACTGCAATAGTTTCTCTTCAGACCAGTCATCAAGTGTTACCAGGGAGGTCACACTGGGTTTGCCTTCGGTAACCGTGCCGGTCTTGTCCAGACCAATCGTATCGAGTTTACCTGCTTGCTGTAACGCATCACCGTTACGAATCAATATGCCAAACTCCGCTGCTTTGCCAACTGCCACCATGATGGAGATTGGTGTTGCCAAACCGAGCGCGCATGGACAGGCAATGATCAGAACCGTCATCGTTGCGACGATTGCGAACGTGACAACCTGATCACCATTACCGAAGTTTATCCACGCGAGAAACGTGATGACCGCAACAATCATCACGCTGGGCACAAATATCGCCGAGACCTTGTCTACCAGGCGACCGATGGCTGGTTTTGACGACTGCGCTGTTCGCACCATCTCAATAATCTGTGCAAGCGCAGTATCTTTACCGATTCGACTCGCCTTAAATAGAACGGTACCCGATTTGTTGATAGTGCCGGCGCTGACGCCATCACCAACCTGCTTTTGTACCGGGATTGGTTCACCGGTCAGCATTGATTCGTCAATACTGGAACCGCCCTCAATGATGTCACCATCAACGGCGATGCGTTCACCCGGCCTGACCCGCAATGTTTCTTCGAGACCGACCTCCTCTATCGGAATATCAACCTCCACTCCTTCCCGGACTACGCGCGCCGTCTTGGCTTGCAGTCCGATCAGGCGTTTAATTGCTTCGGAAGTCTTGCCGCGAGCACGCATCTCCAGCGCAGCGCCAAAATTGATGAACGCGATGATAATCGCTGCTGCTTCAAAGTAGGCGTGCTGCGCCATCGGCGGCACCAGGTCAGGAAAGCCGATGATTATCATTGAATATGTCCAGGCCGTACCCGTACCGAGTGCTATCAGCGTGTCCATATTGGCATTGTGGTTTTTAGCTGATTTCCAGGCGCCGGAGAAAAAATGGCCGCCGGAATAGACGAGCACTACAAGCGTCAACAATCCGATACCCAGCCAGAAAGCTCGTCCGCCGCCGGTCTCAAAACCCGGCAGGTACCCCGCCATGCCGAAGATGAATTGCGGGAAGCCTACGAGTGCGGCGAATGCGGCCATTTTTAGCAACTTGCGGTAGTAGGCCAGCTCTACTGCCTCTTTTTCCGACTCGTCTTCAGCGCCGGTCATTTCCGCAGCGTCATAGCCAGCGGAGCGGACCGCATCGACCAGTGACTGTGCGCTCACGTCTCCTTCGATCGTCGCAGTATGCTCAGCGAAATTGACATTCGCGAGCGACACGCCTGCAACTCCAGTCAAGGCTTTTTCAACTGAAGACACGCAACCGGCGCAATTCATGCCAGATACGGATAGTCGGATCGCTTCACTCATTAATGTAGTCTCACCACCGACAGGGATTCTTGTATTCTACGAATTAAACCGGGGTCAAACCGAGGTTTTTTGTGGAATGACCTGTTATTGCTTATTTATCAAATGAGCCCATACCAAAACCGGACCAGGAAAACTGTAAATCCAAAAAAGACGTTTGATACTATGCAAGAAATCAGAAGTAGTGCCGAAATGCTGTGTTTCAAGAAGTTCATAGCCACCCATACGCACACCGGTTTATCGCGAGGAGCAGGCCTGAAAGACCTGCCGAACCCGGATGCCTGAACCGTTTAAGAATCTCTTCAACAAAAAGGTCATCACCGCCATGGGCGAGGGATTCTCGAAGGCCTGGCCAGATTTTGATGGCGGCGGCTTCATCTCGGCGGCGTCCAAAAACCTTGGCAAATTGGAGCTTAAGGCACGCTCATCCCAAATAACCGCAGCACTTGTAAATTACCTGCCTGAAGATTTCGACAAAGCGGCGGATATCATGCTGTCCAGCCTGGCGCCTGACAATGAAGCACCCTCCTTCGGTGATGCGGAAACGTCCAGCGGCATTTCCGGGTGGGCGATTATGCCCATGGCTGATTATGTGGGCGTATACGGATCGGCGCATTTCGACATTTCGATGAATCTGTTTAAAGAGATGACCAAACGGTTTAGTGCGGAATTCGGAATTCGCTTTTTCCTGATTGCAGAACCCGAGCGCACTTTGCGAGTACTGCAGGAATGGACCGGCGATCCCAACCATCATGTCCGGCGACTTGTCTCGGAAGGCACGCGCCCACGCCTGCCCTGGGCCATGAGATTGCCGGCGTTTATTGAAGAACCGGCATTAATTCTGCCGCTTCTCGAGCCACTCAAAGATGATGATGAAGAATATGTCCGACGTTCGGTCGCCAACAACCTCAATGACATCGCCAAAGATCACCCGGATATCGTTGCACGGATAGCCGCTCAGTGGCTTAAGGGGGCCAGCAAGAATCGTAAGAAGCTGATCCGTCATGCTTGCCGCACATTAGTTAAACAGGGGCATCGTGAAACATTGAAAGCACTTGGTTACGGTCCGCCATCCGTAAGACTCGAAAATCTGAAGGTACTAACTCCGCAAGTGATTTTCGGTGGCGCACTGGAATTCGATTTTTCCATGGCTTCAACCGCGACACGCACTCAGTCACTGATCATCGATTACGCGATTCATCATCGCAAAGCCAACGGCAGTACCTCACCGAAGGTATTCAAATGGAAGACGATGACTCTGATGCCAGCACACACGTTGTCAGCAAAGCGAAAACATCCAATGCGAAAAATCACAACGCGCGTCTACTATCCCGGCACTCATCGACTGGAGGTGCTGGTCAATGGTGTGCCAATCGGCATTACAGAATTCGAGTTGCTGATGCCGGCCTCGAGTTCCGAGTGATTGCTACCGTATATGAAACAGTTGAGCCAGCAGCACAAAACCAAAGAAGCACACCCGTTGGTTATTACAATATATTTCTGCCAAAGGCGCTTTGAATTAACAACACCGTACGTTCGGCAGAGACATTCGCCTGGTCCAGGAATGGATTCAGCTCAACCACCTCCATCGACGTCATGCGGCCAGTATCTGCGCAGTTTTCCAGCAGCTGGTGTGCCTCGCGAAAACTGACGCCGCCGGGTACAAGCGTGCCTGACCCAGGTATCACGGATGGATCGCAGCCATCAACGTCGAAGCTAATGTGAAAACCGGCTGTGTCGGTATTTACAATTCGCAGGGATTCGCGACACACATGGGTCATTCCAAGCTCATCGATATCGCGCATGGTAAATGCCGTGACGCCGGTGTTGCGAATGAGTTCTCGCTCATGGTCATCAATATCGCGTATGCCTATCAAGACTACATTCTCAGCTTTGACTGCAGGGCATTGATCAAGAATGCTGGACAGCTCTTTGTCGCCATGACCGAGCAGGTGAGCCAGCGGCATGCCGTGGATATTTCCACTCGGCGAAGTTCCAGGCAGGTTCATGTCACCGTGCGCATCGAACCAGATCAGCCCGATATCCTCTTTTTTCTCGCGAAAATATGCCGATACGCCGGATACCGTGCCCATGGCAATTGAGTGATCGCCGCCGATCACAAGCGGAATCTGTCCGGCCTGCATTGTCTTCAGGGTGGTGGTAGCGACGTTCGTGCACACTTCCAGGATTTCATCCTTGAAGCGTGCCTTCATGCGCGCTATCTGTCGCGTCTCCATTGTAGGCACCGGAATGTCGCTCTCGACGGTAACCTCATAACCCAGTTTTCCTATCGCTTTCCTGAGCCCGGCCACACGAAGCGCCGAAGGTCCTGCATCAGTGCCGCGACGGGATGCGCCAAGATCAAGTGGCACGCCAATAATATGAACAGGTTTTGCTTGTTGAGCCATATCTTTACCACCGTGTTAGCTGACTCGGGTAACTAATCTCGCATCGATTGCTACCGGAGTGCGAAGTCTATTGGAATATGCCTACGGATTGAAGGGTCGAATCGATTCCAGCGGGCGCCAAAAAGGGCAATGACGCGGCAGCTGCCGTTATACTTGAAGTCAATCAAAGGCAAGAGCAAAAGCATGTCGATTTATTCCACGTTCGACCAGACAGAACTGGATCGTGAGTACTCGCCAAGCAGCTGTATAGAAGATATCAATGTCTTTCTCGATGCGTATGCCGCCGTTAGCCACAGCGTAAAAGACAATGCGATAAAAGAAGATTTGTGCATGCAAAATCTTGCCTACGGGACGCACGAAGACGAGCAGTTGGATCTGTTTCTGCCATCGGCGAGGAAACGCGCGCCTTTGCACATCTTCATCCACGGCGGCTATTGGCGAGCATTAAGCAAGAATGATTCGTCGTTCGCTGCACCAATGTTTCAGCAACATGGCTATTATTTCGCGGCGCTGGATTACAGCCTGGCACCCAACGCCACACTGACACAAATCGTCAAGCAGAATCGCCTGGCCATAAGCTGGCTATTCAACAACGCAGATAAATGGGGATTTGATCGCGACAAGATATATCTCTCCGGAAGTTCTGCCGGCGCACACCTTGCGACGATGATGCTATTGACCGACTGGTCACGGTTCGGATTACCACAGGATGTTATAAAAGGAGTCTGTGCGGTCAGCGGAATCTACGATCTTGAACCCATTCGACTCTCCTATGTTAATGAGCCACTGCAGATGAGTGCTAAGGAGGCTGCCGGGAACAGTCCCATGGGCAAGACATTACGTAATCACTGCCCGATCATTCTCGCTTATGGCGATAACGAAACCAGTGAATTCAAACGCCAGACTAATGAATATCGGGACTTCCTGACACAGTCGGGCGAGACCGTCAGCTTTAGCGAAATAAAAGATAGAAATCACTTCGATGTCATCATGGACTTGATGCATTCGGATACCTGGCTTGCGCGGCAAGTACTACGCCAGATGACTGGTTAACGCCCGATATCAGCCAATCAGGTGGTACGATGATGAGCAACCGCCAATGATCCGAATCGGTCATTCGATGTTCTGGCTCGATATTAGCGGCAATTAAATCAGGAGCATGTAATTGAGCAATTCCTTAAAGAAAATGTGTGCAATAGCGATAATGGTCGTCTCAGCTGGCTGCTCCCCTACACAAGAAAACACATCCCCAATTGAACCGTACAATCACATCCTGAAGCGGAGCACACTCAACATCGAGAACGGCGAAGAGATTCAAATGCGCGAGATATTATTCGCACCTGGCTGGAAAGCGCCTCGCCACTATCACAGCAGTGATTTATTCATCTACGTAATATCGGGTGAGTTTGAGGTCGACATGGATGGTGAGGGCCTGAAGACGTACACCGATGGGCAGGCACTACGAATGAAACCCGATACGCCGATGGATGCACGAAATCCGAGCAATACGAAATCGCTAAAGCTGGCCGTATTCCAGGTCGGCAATCCAGATTCGCCGTTCGTGACACCTGTTGAGAATCAAAACTAATAAAGTTACTGTGCTCAAGAGCCGTGAGCATCTCCTTCTGGCCGCTAGCTGCCGATGAAATCGCTCCGATTTACCAGGGTCGAACGACCGCTATCGGTAATAGTGGTCATTGAGTCGATCCCTCGATGCGGCCAGAGCTGCCTTCGAAATTTTCCAAAACGATTGTTGTGCGGGAAGGTGCTCCCCACGGAGCACCTTCGCACATCGATGTCAGCCCGCTGAAAGGGCCAGCTTAAGGGTCATTTCACCCGATGCCTCGTGACGGTATTTTCCGACTTCAACGAAACCGTATCGCTCGTAGAAACGGCGGCCTATTGTGTTCTTTTCAAAGACCTCCACGCGCAAAGAACCTTTGATGTCGACGGCGTGATCAACCATGGTTTTACCAAGCCCTCTCCCGTGGAGGGATGGTTCAAGAAACAGTCCTCCAATCTCATCTCCAATTAGAGCAATGAAACCAACAGGCGTTTCGTTATCTTCAAGCACCCAGGTCTCCGCGTTAGGGAGATAGAGCGTCCGCAGGTTGATTGCCTCCTGAGCCACAAATGCCTCGCCCAAGAAAGGGTGCGCAAGTGAATTTGCTGAGCGCCAGATTGCGACAACAGCATCGGTGTCTTTCGTCTGAAATTTTCTGATCATTGTTTTGGATCTCTTTCATATTTTTGTCACTGACAGCGTGTCAGGACGAAATGGCTAACTTATTCGGGTACAAGACAGCAGGTCCGCACAATTAATCATGCGAATTCTTCTGTATTGGGCTTGGATGGACGGCAACTGTGCCATCCGCAATTAGCGGGACATGAAAGCTCCATTTGGGGGAAAAAATAATACCATCGTGGGGTCTGTGGCGGAAGACTGAATCGACTATCCAGCGTGGGTTGCCTGACTAACGTTTCCGCAAAGGCCCGACCACCTCAAGGTCTATTTTTCTCTCAGGACAGCCGTTAAAAAAAATAGACCTGACACCACTACTGACCCGCAAACTCGGAATGGGTCGTGATATTAAGAATTCGCGGCGTCTTCGCTCTCGTACACACCTCAATACCGGAACACGGCATATTAGTTGAGACAGCCGCCCTACAGATCGCAGCAATCTGTAAGAGCGGCTGTCTCTACGGATGTATTTATGTTCCAGGGCTTAGGAATGTACGGGAGCGAAGTTGCCGCGAATGCTCGATTTGGCAACAGCTAAAAAAATGGAGGTCAGGTTCATGTCTGCACTCTGCAAAAGCAAGCAGAATCCAAGTCCACCGATGCAGTTCTGGATTTCAATTCCTGGTTCGCAGGACAGCAGTGACCTACCCCCTTTTCCCTAGCTCTCTTTGAGGAGCTTTTCGATCGCTGTTGTGTCCTGACCAACCATGTCTTTGTCTATCGTTTGCAACGCATCCGCGTGACCGGCGGTTTCCAATGCATCCCGCAGGATGCCCAGAAAACGGGGTGCTGCGACTAACGAGTAATCGCGACAGCTACCTGCATGCTTTGCAGCGGCAATTATGCCGGCGATTTCCTGGGCAAATGCGACCGCCGCATGTTATTTGGGATCGGCTTTTACCCTAGTCACGGTGTCACAACC
>QNFK01000093.1 GCA_003645495.1 Gammaproteobacteria bacterium | reverse complement strand
CGACCGTAGACCCAGCCATCCTTTCGCAACCCGCCAAACGGGTCTTCGGTCCACTTTTCGGCCTGCACGCCGACGACGTCGGTATGGCCCATGATCAGGATCGGCCGCTTTGATCCATTGCCCCTGATCCTGGCAACCAGGTTGGCGCGCTCCGGGTCCAGCGCGAAAAGTTCGGAGTTGATACCCTCGGCGGCCAGGGCTGCTTTCAGGTAGTTCGCGGCTACTGTCTCGTTACCCGGTGGGTTTGACGTATTAATCTGTACAAGGTTGATCAAGTGATCGATTGCTTCCTCACCAACTTCGTCCCAGTCGATGAGATATCGATTCTGTGAATAACCGAGCACAGGAATGATCAAGAGGGACAGGAGTAGAGCTTTGCGCATTGTGGGTCTCCGTGAGGGATGCGTCGAATTGTTCTGCGATCAGTCTAACCCAACATATCGGTAAATTGGCCAGCTAATTTTGCCATCCGTGCGAATAGCGTGTTGGGTGCGAATTCCTGATCAAGCGGCAACGAGCATATAGGCGAGCATAAAGAGCTCGAAACGATTTGATCGAAAAAATGATAATCAAAAGTCGGTTCGACCGCCTAATTCGTTTTATTCTGTAATGCGGTGGGCTACGAATTTCTTTATTCGATTGGCGGCGTCCATTAGCTGTTTTTCGTCGCATAGATATCCTATGCGTACGCAATTCCTGACGGAGTCGCCGAAAGCGAAGCCGGGTACTACAGCTACGCCGCAGTCATCGAGTAGCTCGTTCGCGAATTTTTCGCCGTCACAACCTAGTGCAGACACATCTACCATGGTGAACATGCCGCCTCCAGGGCGGTGGACGATCAGGCCGTCAATATTTTCGAGGGCGTCGCAAAACATGTCTCGTCTTTGTTTGAAAATGTTGCAGAAGGTTGCGACCTGCTGATGCTCATTTCGTAATGCGTAAGCAACTGCATCCTGCGTGAACTGGGATACACCAAAAAGCAGGCATTGCGAGAGGTTGCTCAGATGAGAAGTCAGCTCAGGCGGTGCAATTGTCCATCCAAGTCGCCAGCCTGTCATGGCAAAGGATTTTGATACGCTGCATATGACGATGACGTTATCCCGCGCCTGGGGAATGCTTAGTGGCGAATAATGTTCAACGTCGAAAATCAGCTGGCTGTAAACCTCGTCGGAAACCAGCCAGATATTCTTGTCACGGCATAGCTGGGCCAGGGACTCGATACTCTTCTGGTCGAATACCGTGCCGGATGGATTGCCCGGAGAATTCATAAGTATTACGCGTGTCTTATCCGTAACAGCATCGGCGATTCGATCTATATTAAGACTGAAATCATCATCCGCTGATAGCGCTACCGTAACCATCGTCGCGCCGCCGGCCTGTGCGACACCTTCGTAGGTTGCATAAAACGGTTCTAATAGAATAACTTCATCGCCCGGGCCCGCCAGGCAGAGCATAGTGGCGAACAATGCGCATTGGGCGCCTGGAAAGATGCAGACTTGTGCAGCTTTGATGTCAGTACCGTATTGATATGAACAGGCTTCGGCAACTGCGTTGCGCAGCTCCGGCTCACCTGAAATTGGCGAGTAATGCGTACGGGCACTCTTCAATGACGTCACAGCTCTATCGACAATGCCGGCGGGCGTATCGAAGTCCGGGTCGCCTACACCCAGGTGGATGATATCTGCGCCATCGTTGTCCATGCGGGTTGCCCTGTCAGTGACGTCCCACGCTTTGGATCGTGGCCCGGAATATCCTTCCGTCAATCCGGAAAACGGTGGTGATGTGCGAGCATTTTTCATCGATTGGCCAGCTCCGGGCGCAACACAAACCGTGGCTGCTCCGCTTGGGATAAACTACAACTCATCTAAGCCCGCAAAATATCACAGGAACCGGAACATCGATGAATAGAATTCGAACAGTGCTGGCGAACATGACTGTCGCTTGTGTGTTACTGGGCATCGCTTGTTCTGCAGACAGTAGTGATAGGGAAATCAGGGCGGAATTGGCGCAAATGGCCGACGATTTTCTCAACTACCGGGAGATGCAGGGTTTCGATCATAAAATGGGCCTGGCTGAAGCTTATCGCTGGCAGGACGAGATTGTCGTGCTGATGGAGCCAGCACTTGGCGGGGTTGTTGGCTACAAAACCGGTGGACACGATTCAGGACCCGGATTTCCGGTCTTTCCACCCGAGGGAATCAGGGGCGTTATGCTTGCGGGCATGTTTCGTACCAGTGGAACTGCGGTGAAGCTCACGGAGTTCAGGCGTGGCTTCCTGGAGGCGGATTTTGCTTTTCGGGTCGGCGACTCTTCTATTAACGATGCAGAAACGGATCTCGAAATTCTTGCCGGGCTGGATGCGATTATACCTTTTGCTGAAATTCCGGATCCCTATTACGACCCGGACACCCGCAGCATCACCGGGACGATCGTCGCCAATATGGGCAGCCGTATGAGTTTTCTCGGCGAGCCTGTCATCCTCGAACCGACAGAGGAATGGTTGCACAGGATCAATACATTCACGTTTGCCGTATACGATGAAAATGACGTTGAGATTGCATCGGGTGCCATGCAGGGATGGTACAAGCCAATGACGGTTGTACGCTGGCTACGCGATCAGCTGCGAGACTCAGGCAAGGAACTTATGCCGGGCCAGATACTCTCATTGGGAAACATCGGCATCATTCGACAACTGCACGAAAATTCCCCGAGAGGGCCGGCGTACCAGAGCAACCAGTTTCGGCTGGAATACTTCGGTTTGACGGATGATAAACCGGCATCAGTTACGATTAACATCGCGAGATAGTTATGCGCAGGTTTTTTCTGGTTACAGGCATCCTCAGTGGTCTGCTGTTGTTGTCATCCGCCTTCGCGCATCACGGTTGGGGCGGATACACGGAAAAGATTGAATTCCGCGCAACGATTGCTGTACTCAAGCTTGGCAATCCGCACGACAGGTTGGTTGTCACCGATAGCGACGATCAGGAGTGGAACCTGTTGCTTGCGCCGCCAGCGCGCAATCGGCGATTTGGTTTCAATAAAGAGTCGCTAAGTGTCGGTGACGTCGTCGATGTCATCGGCCAGAAACATCCGCAGCGGCGGGAAGTCAAAGTTCACTGCCTGGATAAAGACGGCGAAAATTTGTACACGTACCGGTATGACAGTGGTACATCGAGCCTGGAGAGATTGCGTAAGGGTGAGGATTGTAGGTTCGATTGACAATCGCCCGCCCAGCGGGCGAATGAACTAAGCAGATCGTATATCTCTAACCCGCGCGGTGAGCCGAAAATCAGCGCCTACCCACCCCAGCTATAACGGAATGACACCCCCCACCAGCGAGGCCGACCGTAATATTGCTCTGTCATGCCAAATATGTCAGTCGTCGACAGATCAAATGTCTGCACAAGATAGTTTTCGTCAGTAACGTTGTAGACGAAAGCGGAAACTGCCCACACCTCGCTGTCAGAGGTGTAGGTAGCTGAAACATTTGCCAGTGTATAGCCATCTTCTGTCTGGTTTGGAAATGCAGTAAGCGCGAAAAAATGCTCGGATCGATATACCGCATCGCCCTGCAGAGCCAGTCGGCCTGAGGACATCGGCCACTCATAACGTAGCAACGCGTTGAAGTTCCATTTCGGCGCCTGAACTGTCGACGCTGTGACACCGCCGCCAAGATCTATCTCAACATCGTTATAGGCTGCACCTAACAGTATGTCCCAGTTCTCGGTGGGACTGACCTGGTACTCAAGCTCAAAGCCCTGACTTTCCGCATCTGCATTGAATGTCAGCGTATCGACGCCGATGATGTTGAAAGCCTGGTAATCCTTGTAGTCATAGTAGTAGACGGCGCCATTCAGTCTTGCACGGCCGTCCATCATCGTCATTTTGAAACCAACCTCAAGAGCGTCAAGTTGCTCCGGATCAAACGACATGGAATCGTCGTCGTAGGGAACGTTTAACGGGAAAATCGGTGCGTTGTAGCCGCCGCCTTTTACGCCTCGATTCAGGCTGAAGTAGACAAGCGTGTCGTCGCTGACCGACCAATCCAGTTGTACCCGTCCAGCGAATTCTGTATCTGAACGGCTCCCGGTGTATGTCGCAATTACGCCCAGTGAACCGAGATTGCTGTCCGCATTGAAGTCCCGAGCTTCAGGGTCCAGGAATTCCACTGCTTCGGTGACGTAGTTGAAATCCTTGTCATCATTAATGACCCGACCACCAAGAACGAGCCTGAGCGATTCTGAAATCGGAAACTCGACCTGGCCAAACGCAGATATAGATTGCAGTTCCGAGGTATACGGGTTGTTCAGCCCCGCTTCGGCACCGGGCGTCGGCGCCGGGCCAACGAACGGATCTGTTATCGCGCCATTGCTGTCGCTTATATCCAGGTCCAGATAGTAGAGTCCGGCTACCCAGGTCATTTCCCCTCTGTCGCCAGCAAGCCGCAATTCCTGGGAGAATTGATCGGCATCTGTCGTCAGGAAAAAATTGAAAAATGCCACTGGCGACGCATCCGAGTCCTCAATGTACTGGCGTTCAACAGTGGAAACGTCGGTGATCGAAGTCAAGGTCGCATCACCAATGCCCCAATTGAATGTGGCAGTAAGTCCGGTGGTGGACAAATCGTTGTAACCCGGATCGTCATACTCACCTGAAAAATTATCACCGGTGTTATCGGTATAGTCGCCAAGTACGGGATTCGGGACGCCAGGAGTTAGCTCGCCGGGCAGCTGTGACGAGACATATTTGAAAAAACCGGTGTCAATATCCTGCTCTGACATTCGTGCGTTTAACAACAGATCGAAATTATCACTTGGCTCATACAACCACTGCAGTCTTACGGCAAGATCGTCTGCGTTGTTCAGTTTTCCGCCAATGCGATTGGTAATGTAGCCGTCATTTTGATGGTACGACGCGGACAGCCGCACCGCTGAATTATCGCCAATGCCGCCACCGACGGCACCTTCGAACCTGACCTGCGAATAGTCGCCGACCGTTAGTTTGGCGTAGCCATCGCCGTCCTGGCTGGGTTTGTTAGTGATAAAGTGGGCCAGGCCACCTGTTGCGTTGCGCCCAAAGAGTGTTCCCTGGGGGCCGCGCAACAATTCTACGCGCTCCATATCGAATAACATGAATCCGGTGCCGGACATCTGGCTGATATACACCTCATCAACGTAGATAGCGACCGGACTTTCGACGTTGGTTGTGAAGTCGCTGCTTGCCACACCGCGCATGGCCAGAGCGTAGTTTGCTTCGCCGTTGGGTTGCACGGTTTGCACACCCGGCGCCATATTCGTAACCTGCTGCGCATTGGAGAAACCGAGGGCCTCCATCTGGTCACCCGTAAATGCCGTAATAGCGATGCCGACATCCTGCAAGCTTTGCTCGCGTTTGGTCGCCGTTACGACAATTTCTTCCAGCACCTGGGCCACAGCAATGTTTCCTATCACCACGAGTGGCACGACCGTAATAAATGCGCGGCTAAATGATTTTAGATTAAACATGCTGAGTTCCTCTCGTCACGAACCGTTAAATGGTTTGTTTTCAATTTATTTTCTTGTGTTCATTTGCATTATTCACATCGCTCTCAGGCGCATTCTGGTTGCCCATCCTCTCGATCAATTCGGCGCGCACGATGCCGGCTTCCGAGCCAAGTGGTGATTTTCGCAACGCTCCAACTTCATCTGCAGAATAGCGATTAAAATCCTGCGGAATATTTTCCTTGTCGAACTCTCGCAACATCCAGTTCGTGAGCTCTGCTATCGATTCATCGTCCATCGGAGCCATGGCCACGCCTGGCACGCGTATCAGGTATTCGCGCCCACCGGGTACCGATAGAAACTTGGCGACTGTTCCGCTCAATGCCGGTACTGCGTCGCCGGTCGCGCCGCCGTCCGCCCTATGACAGCCCTGGCAATTGAGCATCCAGGCCACCTTGTTGTTTTGCTCGGAATCAGCCGCCGCATCGATGCAGGGTGCAAGCATCAACAAGGCTGCCAATTCACGAATCAAGTCTTCACTCCGACTGCACGCCGATAATAACGGCCGTGGAGCAGTTGTAGATCGAGCTTTTTGTGCCCAGGCACCAATTCAGATCATTGTTTGATTGTGGACGATAAGCCGGGCGATCTCCTTCATTGCGATTGCAAAGGCATCTGCCACAACTGGATTTGCCGCAGCAATCGTTGTAGGAAATTACGTAATGCCGTTCGTCGGCCGGGTTAAAGCAGGTTCCAATCCAGGTGACCGGGGACATTTCGGTTCCGGTAGGGCACGAATTCGCAGTGCCGCCACAACAGCTGCAGAGGAATCCGTCGATCGCGCAATATCTCCAGTAATCGCATTGAGTCGGATCGCCGGGATCCTGTGGGTCTCCGGTGGATTGTGGCGCGACTCCATCAGCGGCCCGGGCTATCGGCAGCAATGGCAGCGTTGATGCACCAACCAGCGCTGCGCCGAGTTTGCTCAAAAAACTGCGACGTGATGTCCGCCGGGCAATTCCACGACTCGCCTGTTCGCTGATTTTGTCGATAAATTTCATGCGGAATTCTCTACGATCTTCAGTTTGCGTACAGAACAAACGGGAAAGCGCCAATGCCGAGGGTGATATTGCGTAAGTGCTCTCCTGATAGTGGATCGAAAATATCCAGCGACATGTTTTCGTTAGTTACAACAAGATAAGCAGGATCACTACGGGTTACGGTGATGGACAAGCCACCATCATGTAATTCAATTCGTCTGTTCAGCTGTTTCGAGCTCGGATCAAGAACCCAAACCTCCGATCCTCCTGATTTGTGCGAACCCTCTTCACCATTTTCTTGCATGACAACGAATAATTCATTTTCGCTGGCCGCAATGACCTGCCAGCCGGATGGCCGCCAGTTGTCGTCCTGCAACTCGTCTGGCACAAACTGCCAGTCATCGAGAACATCCGGTGTGTTGCCGCTGAAATCGACCGGCTGTATGCGCCCCT
>QNFK01000092.1 GCA_003645495.1 Gammaproteobacteria bacterium | reverse complement strand
TGAACGCGTCTGGACGATTCAATCCACCTGCTTTGAAAAGGCCAGCATGGATGAAGTGCTGCACGATGAAGCCGAAGCTATTGTTCGCCAGCTACAAATAGACAAACTGGTTAACTAGCGGCCTGTCGGGAAAACCATCCATGGCTTTCTCAACCAGCTGCCAGCCTACCAACGTGATTCCCTGTCTGTCCGCCAGGCAGGTGGTGGAGTGTCGATTCTGACCAGTGAGTCGTTTCGGTGCCGCCAGATTTTTCTACTCGCGCTGATAAGCAGGAGCAGGATAAGGATGCTCAGCAACCAGCCATCGAGGGACCCACCGCCACCGTGGCTTTCGATTATCACGACTTCTGTTACAGGCGCGTCGCGGTTGAAATCTTCAAGCGGCAGGAAGCCGAGCCCGGAAGTTTCATCCGGGCCGTAGCTGGCTACGAATGCACCATCGAATGTGTCAAATAGCTCGATAAGAAGATCGTAGTCTCCGGTCGGATAACCTGACATCAACTCAGTAACGAGCACATACTCATCGGAGGCGCTGCTGCCAAATATCGTAAAGTCCTCGGTCACCGCGTACTCGTTCCAGGGACCACCCTCAAAACTCAGATACAAAACAGCATAGACGTCAGCCTCGCTGTAAATCGTATCGGCGTCGAACAGCAGATCAACACCGTAGAAATAGCCGTCATTGTCATCGTCATTAAACAGCTGCACATCGGCGTCATAAATCCAGAAATCAAAACTGGTGCTCTGCGCCGAACTTGAGCCTGCTCCGGGTTTCGCGAATCCAGCCCTTGTACCGGACCTGCTTCTCTCACCCGTGGTCTTCAATGCACCGTACTCTTCCGTAGTCTTGTTCTGTACAGTTGAATTATCGCGACCACCCTGGATGATGTGACTGGACACAGAAGACCGAACTTCCTCTCCCGTGCTAATAGCAGCACTCTCCGGCGATGCCAGACTGGCACCAGAAAATGCAAATACAAGCAGACTGGCAGCCATAAAATTTGACCCAATCAGACGCGTAACGCTTCGTTCGAATTTTGTAGACATTCCGATCACCTCTAACGCACAATATTCGTGCTTGGTGCTATTAGAGAACACTCACGATGAATCAAAGCTGAACCTTCGGGGCGGTTTTCTGAACGCCGGCTGAATGCCACAATGACCATAGCTACTGAATACCGCCGCCACTAAGCGGCAGGAATTAATGAACGATAAAACACATTCTCCTCCCGATCATTTCGGCACCGCAATTTCCTATTTATTGTTCGGTGTCACCGCCGGTCTTTGCCTGGACCTGTGTGCGAAGTGGTTGTTAGCTGATTATTCCCTGCAGCAATTCGTCTTTTTACGCAGCGTTTTTGGCGTGATGTTCTTCCTGGTGTCCGCACGCTGGTACGGTGGTTACGGGGCCCTCATTACAAGGCGCTGGAAGTGGCACCTGTTGCGCACCATACTTGCTACCGGGGCAATGTTTGGCTTCTTCTTTGGGCTGTCGCGCATGCCACTGGTTAACGCGCTGACAATAGCCTTTACCGCGCCGTTGATGGTCACCGCGTTATCCGTACCCTTTCTCGGCGAACATGTCGGCTGGCGTCGCTGGATTGCCGTAATTATTGGCTTCGTTGGCGTACTTGTCGTTCTGCGTCCGGGCGAGGGAATGTTCACGCCGGCTGCAATTGGCGTCATCATCGCGGCGCTTTGCTATTCGGGACTGGCCCTGACAGCACGCAAACTTGCTGCAACCGAGTCCAGCTTCTCTCTTTCTATTTACGTCGTTACCGGACCGCTGCTTATTTCTGCATTCATGCTACCCGGCAACTACACGCCGCCGACGACCAATGGCTGGTTGTTTTTTCTGCTCGCGGGTCTCTGCTCGGCACTTGCGTGGGTTGGCATCGTCGGTGGTTACCGGCGGGCCCCGCCAGCTCTTTTGGCGCCATTCGAGTACACCGCATTGATTGGTGCCGCAGCTGCTGGATACTGGATCTGGGATGAGGTGCCCGACAAGTGGGTAATCACCGGCGGACTTATCATAATTGGCAGTGGGCTTTTTATCGTCTATCGAGAAGTTGGCAACGTAATGACGAATCGATACCTGCGTGTATTTACGGCAAGCGGTGCGGCAGCAATGGCGCGGCGGTTACACCGCAGACAATCAAAAAGTTAGCCGTAGTAACCTTGCAGACTTCGCCTATAGTATTGACAGCACCTTTGCATCAATCTGTTGCGCTCGTTATTGCATCCTGTGCGATCCTGGTTATCGCTCAGTAAGGAGCTGGAGACATGCGGACACGCCCGGACAAAATTTCCAGCGTAGAGATTGGCGGTCAGGACGTCCTCGTCGATGAAGCTGGCTATCTGGTCGATCCCGATGATTGGTCACACGCAGTTGCTGAATGGCTCGCTGCGGAAGAAGGTGTTGAACTCAGCGAGGACCATTGGGCGGTTCTCGGGTTTATGCGCGAGTATCTGGAAACACAAGGCGTCGCTGCTGACGCGAGGTTTGTGTTTAAGGATCTCGGCGAGCGCTATGCGGAATCTTTGAAGGCGGCGCGACGTCGATTTTTTCAGCTTTTCCCTTACGGCTACACCGGGCAGGCGTGCAAAATTGCCGGCATGCGCCAGCCGCGAGCCTGGAGTACGGGATAGGATTGCCGTTCCGAAGCGTGCTGGGCGAATAACATGCCGCTGGCATCTTAGTAACGGCTGCTTAGAAAGATTGCGCGGCGCGTCGCCAGAGATCAGGAAGTAATCTCAAGTAATCTCACAAGCTCTGCCTGCATTTCCAGCAATACGTTCTCGTAGCGTTCGTCGTCGATGACGTTTTTCAGTTCGTAGGGATCCTGAGCAAGATCGTAAAGCTCATTCATTCCTTCGAGATCGACGTACTGGATATATTTGTATTGATCCGTACGAACCGCCTTATAGCCCATCGTCACGATACGCTCGAATACGGTATCGCTGTAATACTCGATCAGAAAAGATGATCGCCAGTCACTAACGGTGTCGTCGAGCACAGGCAGCAGCGACCTGCCATGCAGATTTTCGGGCACAGTTGCGCCGGCAAACTCCAACATCGTCGGTGCAATATCGAGACTTAGTACCGTCTCGCCTGGGCGCGACCCCGCAGTAATTTTTGCCGGGTACCTGATCATCATCGGAATACGTAACGCTTCCTCGTAAGCGAGTCGCCTTTCGTTCGACAGCCCGTGTTCGCCGTACCAGAAACCATGATCACTGGTGACGACCACAATGGTATTGTCCAGCTCTCCCAGGGCCTCGATAGCAGCAACGATTTTGCCCAGGCCCTCATCCACAGCCATCAACATTTCCTGGCGTTGATGAATGGTCTCTTCACTCGTAATCGTTTTTTCACTGAGCGGCGGCAACTCGCCAATTTGCCTCATTAGAGCAGGCTTGTCCGTTGGGGCTATTCCTGAGTTCGACCGTCGCGGCACAGTTGCGCCGCTATACATGCCCTTGTGCCGTTCTGCGGCGATGAATCCGGGTATGCCACTGGGTGACGCTACCGAACTGCCATCGTCTCGCTGTGTGATATTTGGATGCAGCCCCTTGTGCGACAGGTACAAAAGGAATGGTGTATCGCGTGGCTGGTTAACGAAATCCAGCGCCATGTCTGTGAGTATGTCCGTTACATAGCCCTGAAATTGTTGCCGCTCACCATCGATATTGAACTCCGGATTTATCGCCTCACCCTGCCCTTTCATTACGGCCCATGTATTGAATCCGGGGCGTGGACTATCGTCGTTGCCCATGTGCCATTTACCGATAAATGCTGTGTCATAGCCATGCTGGTTGAGCATTTTGGGAAACGTTTCCAGCCGGTGGCTTTGCTCGTTGCGTGCAAGATTGTCGGTAATGCCACTGGTGTGTGGATAAAGGCCGGTTAGAAACGTTGCCCGCGCCGGCGAGCACAATGGCGTCGTGGTAAATGCATTAGTGAAATATGCGCCCTCATTTGCGATGCGATCTATGTTGGGCGTCCTGACGTATGGGTGCCCCGCGACACCAAGCTCGTCCCAGCGGAGATCATCAACCAGCACGAATACGATGTTGGGCCGGGTGTTTGCGGTGCCAGTCGAGCCAGGCGCCGGCCCTGCCGTTTTTTCACCGCATGCCGCAAGAATCGATATTGCAAGACAGACAAGTATGATCTGGCACTTCGAATTTCCACCTGTATGCACTCTAATACACTCCTGCCTGTAACCTTACCTGGCTGCCAGGTCCGCCTCTGCCGCGATGTAGCCGAACGCGGACCAGCTGTCAGTTGCCAGCAATGACTCAAGGCGTGTTTGCGCTTCTGCCTCATCACCGTTGTAGAAATACCAGTTGGCAACACCGTATGCTGCAGCGGCCCCGGTCGGGTTGTCTGCATCGTCTCCCAGCATCTCTTCGAGGCTAAGTTCGCCCTTATAAAAGAGACAGAGATTGTGATAAACCGTGTTCTCGATGACATTCATGTCGGCAGAGATCACATCAAGCACTTTGTCTGCGGCTTCGCGATCACCCATCCTGCGCAGAATCATGTAAAGCCAGTGTGTGGTTGATACACGATTGTCGTCATTGCGCCCGGCATTGAATCCAGCTGTGTAAGCGCGATGGGCGTTTGGCCAGTCCTGTTTCAGGTAATAGGCCAGTCCGAGGTGGTACCAGGTATTGCCATGCAGGCTGCTAATGGGAATATTAAGCGCGTTTGGCAGACCATCCGGCTCGGTTTCGTTTTCCGTACCCTCGATCAGCGTTGCCGCTCGCTCAAGATCATGGATCGCACGGTCGAATTCGCGAATCGATATGTAGCGGTGCCCCCGGTGCCGGTACATGCGCGCATCGTCTGGAAACTCTTTGATACCGGTCGAAAATATTTCGATAGCACCCCGGTAGTCGCCGGTATAGGCAGTCCGTCTGCCATACCAGATAATGTTATCCGCATTGTGTGGATTATCGTCATAGTCCTTTTTCGCCGCTGCAAGCCGATCCAGCGTGCCCTGCCCGGGCGCAGCCGCAAACAACGCATCGCCTGACAGAGAAACCGCCTGGGCACCTTGTGCAACTTCGGGCAGGTTTTCGGCGAACGAGACCGCGCTGACTATCAACAGAAAAACCGGAATTGAAATCCTTCTGCCCGTCATGATTACTCTCCGCCGATTTTGCTGCTCAATATTTCGATTCGTTCGGCCATGCCATTCAGCACGCCTGCTGCAATCTCTATTTGCGGCGCAACTTTTTCATACTCACGTTGCTCGATCGCTTCACGCACACCTGGAATTGTCTTCACGCCATAGCCGGTGTAAAAACCCGGCGCGTAAATATGATGTTTGTACCAAGTCCGGCCTTCGAGACCCTCGTCTCTTGTAAGCAATCGTTCGCTCGTATACAGCAGATTATTGATTTCCTCCGTGGTGCCCGCGTTCGCCGCTGACGACGCGTCGAACGCCGTTGCCGCCGCCTCCAGCCGATTCAATGCATTCTTCAGAGGCGCAAAATTAAAGTACGGTACCGGTGCGTTCTCGGTCGGCGGCCCGAATTTCCTGTTCGGATTCAACGCGACCTCGTAGACACCGTCTGCAATCAGCTGATTAGTCCTGGCAGTTTCCTCACGCATGCTATCGGCAAGTTTTTCAATTTCAGCAACGTAACTGGCCACATTGTCCGCAAGACCCAAAAACTCAAACGGCAATCTTGGCGCATTCGCCAATCGCAGCGTTGCACGGCCGGTAACCTTGGCCAACGTAGCGCCATAAACAAGACCGGGATCTTTCCAGGTCGTGTAGTGCTCATAGGTGTCGTACAGCGTGTGATAGCTGCCGCCCGGCGCTTCGCCGCCAAAACCCAGGTTCGCTGATGCAATACCGAGGTGTTGCAGGAAGGGTGTGTAGTCGGAACCCGAGCCCAGCGGATAAATCCGCAGGTCCGCACGATCTCTGGCTTCCGCTTTGGCCTTGTCATCGGCGCCGTTAAGCATGTCGTAAGCACGTCGCCGTTCTTTCAATGTCACCGAAAAAACCGGGTCATCGACTTCTTCGATTATCTGGTTGAAGAATCGCTCCAGCACGTGACTGCCGCCAATGCCAATGAACCCGCGGGCTGATCCGTCTGTATTCAGGTAAGCCACCGCATGCTCGCGCAAATCTTCGGCATGATGTTCCGCCCATTCAGTTGAGCCGATCAGGCCCGGCTCTTCAGCATCCCAGGCCGCATAAATAATAGTCCGCAATGGTCGATAGCCTGCCCTGGCCAGGTCTGCAACCGCTTTGGCTTCGGCGAGCGTGGCGACCAGCCCGGACAGGGGATCTGCAGCGCCGTGATTCCAGCCATCATGATGGTTGCCACGAATTACCCACTCATCAGGATATTCGCTGCCTTCGAGACGCGCGATCACGTTGTAGGCCGTCACCATGTTCCAGTCGAATTCTGCCTTCAGTCTTACCCGTGCCGGGCCTGGACCGAGGTGATAGGTGATCGGCAAACCGCCGCGCCAGTCGTCGGGCACGACCTCGCCATCCATCGCGGTAAGCAACGGCAATGCATCGCGATATGACATCGGCAGCACGGGAATCCGTGTAATTGTCGGCGCATCTTCCCTTTTCAGACGCTTCGCATTCCTGGTAGCGCCGCGCCCCGGAGTCAGGACATCGCCGGGATAAGTCGGCATATCCATAACCGAACCTCGTTGCACTGCACTTTCGTGTTTAAAAGGCCCCTTCGGATAAACATCTCCAGCGCCGTAACCATCGTCGCCCGGATCGGAATAGATTATTGTGCCAATCGCCCCTCTTTCCCCGGCGAGTTTGGGTTTAATTCCGCGCCAGGACCTGCCGTATTTTGCAATTGCGATTTTGCCGGTAACGTCGATGCCATAACGTTCAAGAATTTCGTAGTCTGCGGGCATACCGTAGTTGACGAACACCAGTTCACCTTCGACTTCGCCATCAACTGAGAACGCATTGTATGGAGGAAGGAGATTCTCACGGACCGATGT
>QNFK01000091.1 GCA_003645495.1 Gammaproteobacteria bacterium | reverse complement strand
TTGCGATATTGATCGCGGCGGTATTGGGGCCCGGCACGACCTCTGTCATCGTTGCTCTGTCTTTGGTCTGGTGGCCGGGTATCGCACGGCTGACAAGATCACTGGCCTTGTCGGTACGCGGAGAATTGTTTGTCGATGCTGCCAGGGTTGCGGGTACGCCAAGTTACGTCATTCTCTGGCGCCATATTTTGCCCAACATTATGGCGCCACTCATCGTACGTGCCTCACTCGGCGTCGGATTTATCATCACAGCCGAAGCAACGCTGAGTTTCCTCGGCATTGGCGTGCAGGAGCCATTGCCCAGCTGGGGCGGGATGATTCGTGACGGCCTTTCTTCGCTGCGCCTTGATCCCTACCTCGCAATGTTCAGCAGTTGTGCGCTTGGCATTACAATTATTGGCTTTAACCTGCTTGGTGATGGACTACGCGACGTGTTCGATCCGCGCGCCGAAGGGCGGCGATAATGGCGGCCAGTCTTCTCAAGGTCGAAAACCTGTCAGTCTCCTTCGACACCTTACATGGGCGCGTACAGGTGCTTGATGGAATCTCATTCGATGTTGGTCAGGGCGAAATCGTCGGGCTGATCGGTGAGAGTGGTTCCGGAAAGTCAGTCAGCGCCTTTTCTGTCATGCAACTACTGGGCGAGCAAGGCCGCATTGATTCCGGATCCATCACTTTCGATGGAACTGACCTTTCGCATCTATCCGCAACCGAGATATCGAAAGTGCGCGGCAAAGATGTCTCGATGATTTTTCAGGAGCCGATGACCAGTCTGAACCCTGTTTTCACAGTCGGCTCACAGATTGCCGAGGTGCTGACGACCCACCTCGGGCTGGGACGCAAAGAGGCTCATTCTCGCGCCGTTGAATTGCTTACCGAAGTTGGCATACCGACGGCGGAGGCACGCATAAACGAGTATCCACATCAGCTTTCCGGTGGCATGCGCCAACGAGTGATGATCGCGATGGCGCTCGCGTGCCGGCCGCAGTTATTGATTGCCGATGAGCCAACCACCGCGCTTGACGTAACGATACAGGCGCAGATTCTGGATCTGTTGGGGAAACTGCGCTCTGAATCCAACCTGGCAATACTCTTGATTACGCATGACTTTGGTGTCATTGCCGAGATAGCACAACGGGTTGTTGTCATGTATGCAGGTCAGGTCGTTGAAGTCGCCAATGTGGATGATATTTTTTCCAATCCATTGCATCCGTATACAAAACAATTGATGAAGTCGATCCCGAAAATCGCCGAGCGATGCAAAGTACTGCCGGTAATCCCTGGATCAGCGCCGGCGCCAACGAACTTCCCTAGCGGCTGCCGTTTTCACGATCGCTGCCCGGATGCGACTGACCGGTGCTCCACCGACCAGCAGCAACTGCGTTCTGTGCAATCAACACGTGTTGCACGATGTTGGCGAGTAGACTCGCAATGAATCAACAACAAAATATCGCGCCGATGGAACCGTTGCTGCGGGTGCAGGCATTGAGCAAGCAGTTCGCAGTCAGCGTTGGAAGATTTGGTGGCACGCGACCATTACATGCCCTGGACAACGTCTCGTTCTTGATAAACGCTGGCGAATGCCTGGGATTGGTGGGTGAAAGTGGCTGCGGTAAGTCAACGCTGGGGCGCACAATCCTGCAACTCTTGTCGCCGACATCCGGCGCAGTATTTTTCCAGGGCCAGGATCTCTCGGCTGGCGACAAAAAGACAATTCGAACGTTACGCAGAGACGTGCAGGTGGTGTTCCAGGACCCGTTTTCATCCCTGAACCCGCGTATGCGTGTGCGCGACATTATTGCCGAGCCGCTTACGAATCAAAAGTTGCCACGGCGCGAGATCGATGAGCGGGTGCAACAGGTTATTCAGGACGTCGGCTTGCGCGCCGATTATCTCGGGCGTTACCCACATGCTTTCAGCGGCGGCCAACGGCAACGAATCGGCATCGCCAGGGCGCTGGTGCAACGTCCGAAGTTGCTGATATGTGATGAGGCCGTATCAGCCCTTGATGTGTCTGTGCAGGCACAGATTCTTAACCTGTTGCAGGAAATTCGGCAGGAATATGAGCTGACGATACTCTTCATCTCGCATAACCTGAGTGTTGTCCGGCATATTGCAGACCGGGTCGCCGTCATGTATCTGGGCCAGGTAGTCGAGATCGGGAGTAACGAGCAAATATTTTCCGACCCGCAGCATCCTTACACTCGCTCGCTGATTTCGGCGGTTCTGGAACCCACCAGGAACAGTAAGAGCAAACGGATTATGCTCGGTGGTGAAATTCCGAGCCCGCTGGACCCACCGCCCGGTTGCTACTTCAGTACGCGTTGCCCGATCGCGATTGAGCGTTGTCGCACAGAGCAACCGGCGTTCAACGAAACAGAAGACCAGGGCGGCGTTCGCTGCCACACGCCTGGAGAATTCAAAGTGGATATGAAAACTTCCACGTCAGAATAGATCGTACAAGGGTATAAGAGGCATACACATTATGTTTGTGGAACGGACCAACTATTTCGCCAAACCCGGGCAAATTGCCCGGGTACTGGAGATTCGCCGGGCGGCATGTGTCGTAAGAGTCGATCTGGGCTTGCCGGCGGGCGTGGTCTTCGTAAAACAAGGCCGGGAAAGTGACGGGCCCGACGTTTCGTGGGAATGCGCCTTCCCGTCTCTTGAAGCATGGGAACAGGATCTCGCTGCGCGCGCGGCGAGCGCTGACTTTGAGAATGTGCGACAACAGATGGGAGATGTTGTTGACAACTTTGAGCGACACCTGAACGCGGTTGACGGCGACGTCCATAGTCGTGTCGCCTGTGCGGGTGATGTCTCACTGGTTGGGCATCCTATCGTGCCCAGGCAGGTCGAATTTCGATCCGGTGATGAAACGCTTACCGGTTATCTGTATCTGCCACCGGGTGAGGGGCCGTTTCCCTGTGTAATCACGAATCACGGCAGCATGATCAATCAAGGCACAACAGATCTTTGTCGGCCCGGCACCGCATCCTTGCTCATGAGCTGGGGATATGCATCTTTCCTGCCGCACCGGCACGGCTACGGGGAATCCACGGGCATGCCCTGGGATACAGAAGTCAGCGCGGAATTCGGTACGGATGAATATGACCGGCAACTCGTTGCACGACTGGACAGCGAAAGTAACGATGTGGTGGTGGCGGCAGAATATGTGGCAACCCTGGAAGAAATAGATACAGATCGAATTGCTGTTATGGGGAGTTCGTTCGGTGGCACCGTGACCCTGTGGGCGAGTACCAAATCGGATCGTTTCGCCTGCGCCGTCGAATTTGCGGGCGCTGCGATTAATTGGCAACACACTCCTGAACTTCGTGAAGCGATGATGGACGCTACCAGGCGCATCAAATGCCCGATCTATTTCCTGCAGGCAGAAAATGACTACAGCGTCGAACCGACCAGGGTCCTGGGAGCAATGTCCGGTGAAGCACAACACCCAATACAGTCAAAAGTCTTTCCGGCACTTGGTCTAAGCAACGATGAAGGACATTTTTTTGAACGCTCCGGGTCGCTGATCTGGGGGCCGGAAGTTCGCGCCTTCTTTGCACGTTGGTTGTAGGGTCCGGTGACAAAAGCAGTTGAAGAAGTATGGGACGTGGTCGTCGTCGGCTGCGGCTATGCTGGTGCGGTTGCAGCCATTGCCGCGCATGATGCGGGTGCAACTGTATTAGTGCTGGAAAAGATGCCACAACCTGGCGGCATCTCTATTTGCTCCGCTGGCGGTATTCGCGTTGCCAAAGATGCCGATGCAGCATTCAAGTATTTATCGGCGACGAATGCCGGAACGACGCCGGACGAAGTATTAAAGACGCTCGCAGAAGGCATGACCAGCGTCGCAGGATTTGTTGAAGAACTGGCCGCTGCCGAGGGCACGGAGATAGTACGAAGCTCAGCGAGCGGAAATTATCCATTTCCAGGCACTGAAACTTTCGGCTTTGTTACCGTTGAGGATGGACCGGATAGTGGCGACATGCTCGACAAGTCAAGTGTCCGGGGCGGGGAAGACGGCCTGGCACTATTCAGCCTGTTATATGCCGCAACGCGTCGTCGCGAAATCAAGATAGAAGTTAATACACGCGCGACGCGATTGCGCACCGATGCGACGGGGAAAGTTATTGGCCTGGATGCCGACCGGCACGGCCATGCAGCGCATTTTCGAACAAACGGTGGTGTGGTGCTGGCATGCGGCGGATTCGAGGCCGATTACGCGATGCAGAAGCAATACTGGCAAGGCATAACAGCACGCAGTGCAGCGTTTGCCGGTAACACCGGTGATGGCATCCGCATGTGTCAGGACGTCGGTGCCGATTTATGGCATATGTGGCATTACCACGGTTCCTACGGCTTGCGACATACTGATCCTGAATATCCGTTTGCCATTCGCATGAAACGCTTTCCGGACTGGTTGCCAGGTGAGCAATTTCCCGACGACGTGAAAATGCCGTATATCCTGGTCGACCAGGACGGCAATCGTTTCATGAATGAGTATGATCCGTATCTTCAGGACACCGGTGCCCGCCCGTTTGCTTTTTTTGATCCACAACGACAAGCGTTTCCTCGGATTCCTGCGTGGTTTATCGCGGATGAGAATGGTCGAAAACGGCATCCATTTGGCAAACCGACTTATCATCAGGCCGGCATGAGTTTTTCCTGGAGTTCCGACAACTTGTGCGAAGTGGATCTCGGCATTCTTCAGCGGGCAGATGATATTGAATCTCTGTCACGCATCATCGATATTCCGACCGAACAGCTCGAACATACGATCGCTCGATGGAATGATGGATGCGCTGCCTCAAGCGATGACGACTTCGCCCGGCCGGCGCAAAGCATGATGCCAATTAGTGAGCCACCTTATTACGTGGCTCAGGTGTGGCCTTTGGTCAACAATACACAAGGTGGTCCCGTGCATGACGAGCGACAGCGTGTACTGAACCCATATGGCGAGCCAGTTAGTGGACTCTATGCGGCGGGAGAGCTGGGCAGCGCCTTCGGTTATTTGTATATTTCCGGTGGCAACATCGCCGAGTGTTTTATTGGTGGACGCATTGCAGGCAAAGAAGCCGGGGCGCAGGTAAAAGGAAAATAGTCAGGATGGCCGACAAATTTCACAATAATATTGGCTATTGGTGTAGCCAGGCGGTCGCAGATCAGCCGGAATCCATAGCGATATTCGATCTGTGTCAGGATTCACCGCGTGAGGTGAGTTATGCCGAATTAGATCAACGCATGAATCGTTTCGCGGCGATGATTTGGCAGGAAGGTTTGCGGCCCGGTGATCGTTTAGCGATGGTGATCGGTAATCGCTTCGAGTTTGTTGAAGTAATTTTCGGCGCAATGCGAGCAGGCATCGTGCCGGTACCGCTGAATACAAAACTGGGTGCGGAGGCTCTTGATTATATTATTCGCGACGCGGATTGCGTAGCGGCAGTCATCGACCCCGATTGCAATTCGTTCATAGAGGATGTCGTTGAGCGCTCTTCCATCAAATTTCGTTACAGCTTCGCCCCGTCAGGTCCGGGTTGGCAGCATTACGAAGGTGCCTTGATGGCCGCACCGGCAGAATTCGACCCGCCTGAGCTGGACAATGATCACCCGTCATTTCAACCCTACACGTCGGGATCCACAGGTCGTCCGAAGGGCGTTGTCCTGACTCACGAAGGTCAGTTATGGTGGATTCGCGCCTGTCAGGAGTATTGGCCGGAAGGGAGCGACGAGCGCACACTCGCGGCCGTACCGCTGTACCACAAGAATGCGATGGCCGGCGCGATCAAACCCATGCTGCAGTGTGGTGGTTCGGTTGTGTTGCTGCCCAATTTTGAACCACGACGTTTCCTTAATGTTCTGTCCGAATACAAGTGCACGCAGGCTGGCGCGGTACCAGCAGTTTTCACGCTTCTATTGCAAGAGAAGGACCTGATTGAGTCGCTCGATTTCTCGGCGCTCAATAGTTTCAGTATTGGTTCTGCGCCGGTGCCTGGAGAATTGATGAGGGCCGTAAAAGAATCCTTCGGTGTTTCTGTCAGCGAAAGTTACGGCCTGACGGAAGGTGGTCCGGTAATGATTGGCACACCGACAGATGGCCGGCAGGTTCCTGTCGGTAGTTGTGGCGTAGCTTGGCCGGAAGGCGAGATAAAGCTGGTGGATAGCGATGGCAAAGAAGTCGACGATCAGGGTGAATTGTGGGTACGCAATCCGGGCGTTACACCGGGCTATCACAATTTGCCGGAGGTCAACGCCAAACGATTACGCGATGGCTGGCTCGCAACTGGTGACCTTTTTCGCGTAGACGAAGATGGATTTTATTTCTTCCTGGGCCGTACTGACGACATGTTTAACAGTGGCGGCGAAAATATCTATCCGAAAGAAGTCGAGAATCTGTTAATTGCCCACCCGGCGGTACAGGATGTTTGTGTCGTGCCGATAGAGCACTCGATCAAGGGTCACGTGCCGGTTGCCATGGTTACTGCAGCACAGGGGCAAGTGACGAACGAAGACGAGTTGAAGCAATATTGCCTGACCAACGGGCCTGCTTATGCGCACCCGCGGCGTGTCCTGATCGCAGATGAATTGCCACTAAACGGTGCCGGTAAGATCGACCGGCAGCAGGTGTCAACGCTGTTAGAAAGTGAATTTGCTGCTGCAGACTCCGGCCCGACCCAGGAAATCAGTTGATGCCGTCCATGCGAACCGATTTGACTCTCGACCACGTGGCACTGGTGGTTGCTGATCTTGACCGCGCCAGCAAGATCTATACGCGCATGGGTTTTAATTTGTCACCGCGCAGCTCGCACAAAGGCAGTTTGCAACCGGATGGCCCGGTCGAACCCTGGGGGACCGGCAATCATTGCGCAATGTTTACCACCGGATATCTGGAGATTCTGGGAATTACCGACAAGAATCGCCACAGTGAGCATGTGCAGGTTTTGCTGGATGAGTATGAAGGGTTACACCTGATCGCACTGGGATGCACGGATGCAGGTG
>QNFK01000090.1 GCA_003645495.1 Gammaproteobacteria bacterium | reverse complement strand
TTCTGAGCGTTGTTGATCTTGGCATTGTTCGTGGTTTCAACCTTGGCACAAACAGCCTGGAAGTTGCGGTGGAACAGACCTATTCAGGTTGCCCGGCTACTGAATTTATCGAAAGCAGTATCGTCTCGAGTCTGCAGGACCATGGTCTGCAGAACGTTTCGGTCAAGAGAGTCTTGTCCCCACCATGGACTACAGACTGGATTACCGAAGCGGGACGGGAAAAGCTCCGTGTCTATGGCATCGCACCACCCGAGGGTAGTGCGAGCAAAATGGCACTGCTCGGCGACACAAAATCAGTCAGCTGTCCACGTTGCGGCACAACAAAAACATCGTTGGTCAGCGAATTCGGCTCGACCGCATGCAAAGCATCCTGGAAATGTGACGAATGCCTGGAACCTTTTGAATATTTTAAGTGCATCTGATGAGAAAATTTCACCCACTCAACGTAGCGCGCCTCGAAAACGAAACTGCAGATTCTGTACGGGTCGCTTTGCAGGTTCCCGATGACATTGCGCATGAATTCGAATTCCTGCCAGGCCAGCATTTGCCGGTACAAACTACCCTGGACGGTAAAATCGTCCGCCGTACCTACAGTATTTCATCGGTGCCGGGTCAAATGCCCCTGGAAATTGGCGTGCGCGTGCAACCGGGTGGTAAATTTTCTGAATTCGTTGCAAACGAACTCAAAGTTGGTGATGCGCTCGAGGTCATGCCGCCATTCGGTCAGTTTCATGCGTCGGTCGCCGCCGATAATCAAAAAACCTACCTGGCATTTGCGGCCGGGAGTGGTATCACGCCAATTTTATCCATAGTCAGATCGACGCTGGAGAATGAAGCGGAAAGTCATTTCCTGCTTTTCTACGGCAACCGGCGCCAGCGTACGACGATGTTTATCGATGATCTGTATGCGCTCAAGAATCGATTTGCAGAACGACTACAACTATATTTCCTTTTCAGCCAGGAGGAGCAGGAATTTCCGATCTTCAGTGGAAGGATAGACCAGGAAAAAGTGGCGGAGCTTTACACCGCATTCTGTGTCGGACTTGAGCCGGACGAGGCATTCATTTGCGGGCCCGATACGATGATCGAGGGAGTGCGTAGCGCACTATCTGATCTGGGCATGCCGGATGATGCGCTGCATGCGGAGCGGTTTGGCGCAGCGAAGAAAAAAGGGATGCCGCCGGCCGTGGTGGCGTCGGGTGACGAACATGATTGTGCGGTCACTGTGATCATGGATGGCCACAAGAGGACCTTTGGTATGGTCGCGGGCGACAACATAGTCGACGGCGCAGCTGCTCAGGGCATAGAACTACCTTTCTCCTGCAAAGGCGGCGTTTGCGCTACCTGCAGGACCCATGTGCGTGACGGGGAAGTGCGCATGGACACCAATTACGGACTCGAGCCCTGGGAGGTGGAGAAGGGTTATGTGCTCGCCTGCCAGTCGCACCCGTTGGGCAGCACGCTTACGCTGGATTACGACAAGACTTGAGAACGACTACCAGACCAGATTCGTAACGCCTTTGACTCAAAGCCAAATACCGACTATTTTCCGCCTCGCACTACCGGCGAAAATGCCGCAATGCGGCATTTTTCCAGCAGCGATTGCAGTTGTTCGGTAAGATACGCGTCCACTGGTGAGCTGGCCTGACCCGGGCGAAGACGGGACTCTTGCGAAATCACTTCTTTTCTAATTATGCGCCGGAGAGCGTATGACCAATATTGACGAAACCAGTAGTTCGGACGGTTGCCCGCCCGGACGACAAACCTCCTATAACTATGAGGAACTGCTGCAGTGCGCGCGCGGAGAGTTGTTCGATCCGGAAAGCGCAAAGCTACCGCTGCCCGACATGCTGATGACGGATCGGGTAACCCTGATTACCAATAACGGCGGCCAATACGGCAAGGGCGAGATCATCGCGGAGCTGGATATTAATCCGGACCTGTGGTTCTTCAAGTGCCACTTTCAGGGAGATCCGGTGATGCCGGGTTGCCTCGGTCTGGACGCCTTGTGGCAACTAATCGGTTTTTTCCTCGTCTGGTCAGGATTAAAGGGCCGTGGGCGAGCGCTTGGCGCCGGTAAGGTCAAATTCAGCGGGCAGATATTGCCTACCGCAAAACTGGTAACGTTTAATCTGCAAATTAAGCGCATGATAACGCGCAAACTGATGCTGGCAATCGCGGATGGAACTGTATCCGTCGATGGTCGCGAGATTTACAAGGCCGAGGATCTTCGCGTCGGCCTGTTCACTTCCACTGATAATTTCTAAGGAGCCAATGTGCGCCGAGTAGTGATATCCGGTCTTGGAGTCGTGTCGTGCCTGGGCAATTCCCAGGACGAAGTTGTTGAATCGTTGCGTGCGGGTCGTTCCGGCATCAGTTTCAATGAAAGTTTTGCCGAAATGGGCCTGCGCAGTCAAATCAGCGGCAGCATCGATATCGACTTAACCGAACACATAGATCGCAAAGTACGGCGGTTCATGGGTGATGCTGCAGCGTACGCGTATATCGCGATGCAACAGTCCATCGACGATGCCGGCCTGGAAGAAAGTGATGTTTCCAACCCGCGATCGGGACTCATCGCATCCTCCGGTGGCGCGTCGAGTTCAAACATTGTCGAGGGCGCGGACAAGCTACGTGAAAAAGGTGTACGGAAAATGGGACCGTACCTGGTCCCACGAACGATGGGCAGTACCGTTTCCGCCTGTCTCGCGACACCATTCAAAATCAAGGGCGTCAATTACTCGATTACGTCCGCCTGTGCGACCAGTGCGCACTGTATAGGTGCTGCGGCGGAACAGATCCAACTGGGCAAACAGGATATCGTCTTTGCCGGCGGTGGTGAGGAAGATCACTGGACCTTGGCCAGCCTGTTCGACGCAATGGGCGCATTGTCATCAAAATATAACGATACGCCGGCAACGGCATCGAGACCCTACGATCAGAGTCGCGACGGTTTCGTAATCGCATCCGGGGCCGGCATGGTTGTGGTCGAAGAATATGAGCATGCGATTGCGCGCGGCGCAAAAATATACGCCGAGTTAACCGGCTACGGCGCAACCTCTGATGGCTTTGATATGGTTGCGCCATCAGGCGAGGGTGCAGTCCGCTGCATGCAGCTTGCACGTTCGACAGTAGATGCCCCCATTGACTATATCAACACGCACGGAACCAGCACTCCCGTCGGTGACAGCAGGGAGCTTGCTGCGATCAAGGAAGTTTTTGGCGACAAGATTCCACGATTTGCCTCGACAAAATCACTGTGCGGGCATTCACTCGGCGCGACTGGTGCGCACGAAACAATTCACTGCCTGCTGATGATGCAGCACGACTTTATCGCGCCATCAATCAATGTCACTGATCTCGACCCGGCGGCTGAGGGCATGCCGCTGGTCACCGAAAGAATCGACAACGCCGGATTGACCACAGCGATGACCAACAGCTTCGGTTTCGGCGGCACCAACGCGACCCTGGTAATGCAAAAGATCTAAATCAATGTCCGGAAATGCGGCCGCAAAAGTTTACGCAAAATTCAACTTACTCTTCACAAAAAAATTGTAGAAAAGGCTCGTTGGAGCCCGTCCCGACGGGCGACAAACAATTTGGAATATGTTCCAAATTGTTTGCAAAACCCAACAACATTAGTATGCAAAACCCAACCAACCACAGCCGCTCAAACGAAGCCACCCATCGAGCGGACGATCGGCCAAAACGAACTCGCCCGTCGGGACGGGCTCCAACAACATTAGTATGCAAAACCCAACCAACCACAGCCGCTCAAACGAAGCCACCCATCGAGCGGACGATCGGCTATAGCGAACTCGCCCGTCAGGACGGGCTCCAACAAATGATGCAGGAATCCCCATGACCATAGAAACAATCTCCGAACACAACTGCTTCGACGGCACCCTCGGCTTCTATCGGCACAATTCCACCGCCAACAATTGCTCCATGCAATTTTCGGTCTATCAACCGCCACAGGCGAAATCCGGACCCGTGCCCGTCGTCACTTACCTCGCCGGCCTCACCTGTACAGAAGAAACTTTCATGATCAAGAGCGGCGCCCAACGCGTTGCTGCAGAGCTCGGCCTGATGCTGATCGCGCCAGACACGAGCCCGCGTGGTGAAGGCGTACCTGATGATCCGGATGGTGCCTGGGACTTCGGTCTCGGTGCAGGTTTCTACCTGAACGCCACGCAGGATCCGTGGAACAAGCATTTTAATATGTATGACTACCTGACAACGGAGCTACAGGAGACGCTGGCGTCCAATTTCCCGGTGGACCAAAGCCGGCAAGGCATCACCGGCCATTCGATGGGCGGACACGGCGCATTAACAATGGGCTTGAAAAATCCGCAGATATTCACCTCAATATCGGCTTTTGCACCGATATGCAGTCCGTGCAACTGTCCGTGGGGAGAAAAGGCGCTCGGTAACTACCTTGGCAGCGATCGATCAGCCTGGACTGAATATGATGCGACCGAACTGGTCAAAGGGCTGCAATCGGTTCCCGAGCACAAGATTCTGATCGACCAGGGCCTGAGCGACCAGTTCCTGGGGCAGGAACTACATCCGCACTTATTCGAGGCAGCGTGCGCTGAAAAAGGAGTGGCTCTCGAATTACGCCGACATGATGGCTACGATCACGGATATTTCTTTATATCGACATTCATGGAAGATCATTTGCGACATCACGCGAGTGTTTTGCAGTAAACGCAGTCAGGCTGGCCGAATACTTCATGAGTGGGCGGGACGGAAACTCTTCGAAATGAGCCGATAAATGCTGAATCGTTCGAATCATCTACCATTTTCTTAATTGGAAGCCGTCACTCTTGAAATATTCGGGCTAGGTACAAACACGGATTTCTGAATGTGGCACTGACAGGCTTCATAGGTCGGGTACGGACAGGGCGATGTATACTTTTGCTCGAGCCGTACAAAGTGCCGCCATTCGCGAAATAACAGAAAACGTTGACCTCATGCCATGAACCTCAAGTCTGATGCCGCTCAGGAAATTCTTGAATCGTCCCACGACGCAATTGTTGTGGTAAACGCCGAAGGATGCGTTGTTTACGCCAACAACCGGGCCGAGCAGCTCTTTGCATACGAAAGTGGCGAGATGACTGGCAAGAAAGTCGAAGCATTGATGCCCGACATGTTCAGGGAAAAGCACGAGACGCATCGCAAAAATTTTGTGAAGTCGCCGCGATCCCGACCAGCGGTTTCCGGGTTAGGCCTGAAGGCCCAACGTAAAGACGGACGTATATTCGAGGCAGAAATCGCGCTTACACCTGTCGAGACTGACGAGGGCATGCTGATATCCAGTACGATTCGCGACATATCGGCAGACGACACCTCTGAGGCCTACTTCAAAAACATCCTGGAATCCGCGCCGGATGCGATGGTAATTATCGATCATTACGGCAAGATCGCCGTGGTTAATGCTCAGGCAGAGCGAATGTTCGGCTACTCGCGGCAGGACATGCTCGGACAAGAAGTTGAGATGCTCCTGCCAATGTCACTGCGGGAACACCACATCAGCCATCGGGCCTTTTTTTCGGGCGATCCACATCTGCGACCGATGGGTCTCGATATGGATCTTCACGGCCGGCGTAAGGACGGCTCTGAATTTCCGGTCGAAATCAGTCTTAGCCCGGTAACGTCCGCATCAGGCGCATTCGTCTCCAGCGTTATTCGTGATGTAACCAGCAGAAAAAAAATGGAGCAGGAACTTATCGACGCCCGGCAAGCGGCTGAAAGAGCGAACAAAGCGAATTCTGCTTTTCTTGCCGCCGCAAGTCACGACCTGCGCCAGCCTGTCCAGGCGTTGAGCCTGCTTAATGGAGCCCTGAGAAGAACGGTCAAGGGACCGCTGGCACTGGAAATGGTGGAAGGCCAGCAACATTCACTGGATGCCATGACCAACCTCCTGAACTCCCTGCTGGATATCAGCAGGCTGGATGCTGGTGCGGTCGAACCCGAGTTCGAGGAATTTCCTATTCAGCGGCTGGTAGACAGGTTGTCGGCCGAGTTTTCGCGCCAGGCGAGGCAGAAAGGACTCAGTTTTAGCGCGGACACCTGCAACACGTTAATTCGTAGTGACCCGAATCTATTGGCAGAAATAATTCAGAATTTCGTCTCGAACGCGATACGTTACACGGACAAAGGCAACGTGAAACTTTCCTGCCGTGAAGAGAGCGGCAATCTCTGGATCGATGTCTCCGACAGCGGCATTGGTATCGCAGAAGATCAGATCGAAGAGATATTTCTGGAATTTCATCAGATCAAGACGCCCGGCACTGACAAGGAAGGCTTCGGCCTTGGCCTGGCTATCGTTAAGCGGCTGGCAGACTTGCTGCGACACGAAATCAACGTCGCATCGGACCCCGGCAACGGCTCGACGTTTTCAGTGTGCCTGCCGATAGTCAAGCGGACATCGGCGCAAGTGTTGGATGAAGAAAGCGCTGCCGATACCGAATCGCAGCCGGCGGTAACGGGTTTGATAATTCTTATAGAAGATGACGTGAAAGTGGCTAACGCGTGGGGCCTGTTGCTGGAAGCTGAAGGATTTCGGGTGGCGATGGCCGCTTCTGCGCTGGAAGCACGTGCAGTTGCCAAACATCTCGACCAGGCGCCACAACTCATCATTTCTGATTATCACCTGCTCGATGGTTCGACTGGCGTCGAAGCTGTTGCCGAGATCCGCAAGGAGTTTAACAGCAATATTCCGGCCTTTATCGTGAGTGGAGATACCTCGAAAGTCGTGCAGGAGGCGAGGTTGACCGAAAATAGTGCGATCATGAACAAACCGATCAATACGGATCATCTGCTTGAGGTTGCCCGGATGGCGATCAAGACAGGGCAGGTGCCGCCGGAATAGCAGGTCAGGTGGAGAGAATGGCAATCCAGCTGGCGGCTGATTTGCTTAACGCCACGCCGACCACATAGGCGAAAGTCAAAAGCGCCAGGACGAACGCAATAGCGCGAATCCGCTTCGTCTTGCCGCGCTTGAGCGCA
>QNFK01000089.1 GCA_003645495.1 Gammaproteobacteria bacterium | reverse complement strand
CTGCCCATCTGGATATCGAGCACCTCCCGCGGATAAATGACTTTGGCGCCAAGCGACTGCGCAGCATCGATAAAAACCCGGCAAGCATCAGCCGCATCGATGCCGCCATCCGGCTCGGAATAGGCAGCAATTTCAAGACCAGCCTGCACCAGATTCGGCTCCAGCACCCTTACCTCTTCTGGCGACACCATGCGCGCAGCCATGCCGGCTCGCTGGTGACGTAAAACCCGTTGCTCCAGTTCCGCGCTGCTTTCGGCATTAGTGAGCCACTCAAGCCCTCCTCCCCAATGAATATTAAGAGGCAGGTGCCGTTGCAGGTCACGGTATGCAAACAGGCTTCTGGCACTGAGTTGGTGATACGCCTGCGGCTGTTTGCTGTAGTGCGCATTAATCCAGGCAAATGACCGACCGGATGTACCGCTTGCCGGTGCGATACGTTCTATGACCGTGACTTTGGCGCCACGCCTGGCCAGATGCCACGCAATGGACGAGCCGACGCTGCCGGCGCCGATCACGACAACATGCGGCGCGGTACGCGCAAGACTCCGTGCCACCGGCGTTGCCGCAAGTACGGATCCTGCAAGTGATTGAATAAACTGGCGTCGTTTCATCTTGTATCCCCGACCGAACCTGAACTTCCCCGCAAGCTAGGGCAATAGTGCGTAACCGTCAGACTGCAACACGGTCAGCATGGTCATTGCCGACAAACCCACCTTCACCGGACTAACTAATTCCTTTTTTTCGAAACCGCGAAAATGCATCGACTGACCGCACGCATAGAATTTCACTCCTGCCGCATCAAGTTTTTGCAACAGGTCGAGGTTAGGATTCTTGGTTTGATAGCGGGATTCGTATGCCGCATCGGAAAGTGCGCCTTTCAAAGCATTGCCATGCAACACGACCGCGATATCCATGTTCTCTAACGGGACGCCGTTTCTGCCATGCATATTCAGGTATCTCGCGACACTAACCAATTCAGAGTTTAGTGAATCTACCTCGCCCGGATACGCACCAGCATCGAAAACAACGCGGAATGTAAATCCCTCCGCCAGGGGTACATCCCGGTATTCGATTGGATACGTCGGACCGTAGTCCCCGATAATCGGCCCCATGGATGGTTCGTCGGCAATTAGCAGTGTTGAACTCATCGCCAGCAGGAGAAACAGTATGGTTCTAACGAACATGTCGGGTGCTCCAGGCATCACAATTTGCGATCAACCCGCAGTCTGCAGGTATTGGCACAAATATCCAAGCTGGGCCGCAATGCGCCGGTGCCAAAATGAAGTATCGTTGTGTCGGGCAGTGTAATATGGGTGGTCACGCGTAGAACCAGACCAAATAACAATAAAAATGAATATCGAGGTAGCAGGTTCTTGAATTCGACATCGCTCACATTCATAAATCGCACAAAGAATTTTTATATCTGTGTGCTGCTCGCCATACTCGCGTCCGGCCTCGCGTACAGCCAGGAGCAGGTTGCAGAGCCCGCCACGGAGACACCGGAAAAATCCCTTCTCGCTGAGGAAAGACAGCGCGAACGATCAATGAGTACGCAGCCTTACCTGGCCACCGTCGAAAAATGGGACAGTCGCGTCGACGACCTCATCAGGAAAATTTTCGCGCTGCAGAGAGACGTATTTGATGCCGATGATTTGTACATGGAACTGGACAGCGCCCTGCGTGCCAGGGTCAGGTTTCTGAACAACGCGCTAAAGGGAGCTAAATCTCCGCAGGATAATGTTAAGGCAGCCGCATTACCTGGCGGAATGCGTACGATCGACGATCTGGACGATAGTGTTGAGGTGATGTACAAAGCGCGACTGCGCCTGATCGAACACATTACACCGTCCCTGCATCTTGAGGTAACGGCGACCGATGTCCTGGGCGTCCAGACGTTAAACCTGGAGATCAGTTACATCTGGCAGCAGATTCGATTCCAGATGCTTAGCATTCCGGCAGCACTACGCAACCTTATGCGCCGTATTCGCATTGCACCTCTGCCAGTCATCTGGCGGTTTATGGAATTCATCCTTGCGATCGCAATTTTTAACTGGTGGAGCCGCTGGTTTCCAGAGACGTTGCGCCGCATGCGTGGATCTTTGCTGGAGATACGGCCGAGGTCCCTGGAAGTGCTGCGGCGTGTCAGGATCGTCTGGTACATGGAACAACTGCGCCGCCCACTCGAATGGTTGCTTTTGTTTCATGTCTTCTTCGCTTTGATCGATATGCCGGGCCTAAATTTCCTGAAAGGAATTATTGAGATTGTTGTTCGCTGGATTTTGCTTGGCTGGTTTTCAGTGTCGCTCCTGAACGCAGTGGCGGCCCGCGGTGCTGCTGGCATGGCAGGCGAAAATGCAAGGCTGCGAAAACGTTCACTTCGCCTCGTCGCTACCTGGCTGGTATTGCTGGGACTCGGACTTAGCCTTGCTGAAAATCTCACCGGTATCGCAACCCTGCATGCCTGGGTCTGGCGCCTCTTCCAGATTCTTGCGTTACCTGTTCTCCTCATCCTGCTTTCATGGTGGCGCAAGTCGATATTTCTTAACCTGGAGCGTGAGCGGGAAAGTACAGATTCGCTTGATAATTTGCTAAAACACCGCAAGGGTTTACGCAGCTATAGCAGTGCAGCGAGCGGCGCAGTCTGGTTGATGGCCAATAGCTTGCGCAGACGGGTTACACGTAGCTTCCTGCGTTTTAGTGCGGACCAGGGACTAACCAGCAGCCTGACCAGCAGCCAGTCCGAAACCGCGAGTGATGCCGAAAAGAAGGAAAATGCACCTTCCCTTGCGACATCTGTGCGTGAGCAACTGCTAAGCAGGGGTGAATTCTACGATCGATATGCAAGGCCTGAGCGACGCAAGCTTGTTCAGCGCATCAAGGCACATCGAAGCGGCATTGTCGCTATTACGGGCGAGCGTGGCATTGGTAAAAGCTGTTTTCTCGAGCATGTCCGGGATTCCTCAAATGATAAAATGATATTGCTCGATTGTGTCAGTGGCGAATTCGCGGAAGTTGAGCAAAATCTCGGACAGGCACTTGGCATTAAGCGAGTCGATGCCAAACACGTCACCAGCAAACTAACAGAGTCCGGCATCCAGACTATTGGCATTGATAATCTGCATCGTCTTGTAAGACCCGTTATCGGCGGCCAAAAAGAATTGATTAAGTTGACTGAACTTATTGAGAACGTTTCTGCGGACGTACTCTGGGTAATATCGGTCGATCGTTTTGCATGGCAATACCTGCAACGGGCCCGGGCAGACCAGGCGGCCGTCAATGAAGTACTGGAATTACCGCCATGGACGGAGGAGCAACTCGCAGACCTGTTCGAGCAACGCAATGATGAAGCCGGTATCGAGCCGAATTTCAGCGATGTCAAGATACCGCATGAATACCTGGAGACGACGCTTGATACGACACAGGAGCGAAACGAGGCGGGCCTCTATCGAATGATATGGACGTTATCAGGTGGCAACCCATCCGTTGCACTGCAAATCTGGGCTGATTGTCTTTGCCCCAATGAAGCGGGCCATCTGAATGTAACCATCCCGACGCAACCGAAAACGCGTGAACTGGACAACGTCTCGCAAAATATCTTGTTGGTCTTGCGCGCAATCGCACAGTCTGAAGTAATCACCCAGGCCGATATTGCAGATAATCTCAGGTTGGCAACGGGCGCAGTCAGCAGCGCAATGCGCTACTGCATGTCACGCGGGTGGATTGAGGAAACTGCTGGCGGTTACAGAATTTCGTGGGAATGGTTCCGTACCATAACAACCGTTCTCGCACGGAAAAATCTTCTTGCGCGCTAGCGCCTGGTTGATAGCGATGAGAAAACTACAGAAGCTTCTTGCAATACTTCTCGTGCCAGGCACCCTCGCCCTCACGGAAAGCGCACGAGGCCAGGGCCTCGATACAGTGCCGGATGCCAGTGATATCGCACTCCTGTCGCAGATTATCGACTGGACTGGAATCGTGCAGGCGGCCGTTGTCATCCTGTTCGCCTGGTTGCTGCTACGTTTCGTGGATCGCATCGTGGAAGACCTGGGCAAATCGATTGCCGAGCGGCGTTTGTTATTGCAAAGGATCAACGCGTTTTTCCGTTTTTCCGTTTACCTGACAACCATCGCATTCATCGTCCTGGTGAGTTTCGACTTCAGCCCACGAGTACTTGCTGTTATTGGCGGTGCAAGTGTCGTGGCGGTCGGCTTCGCAACCCGCGATCTGCTCGCATCACTTGTTGGCGGCATCCTGATAATCCTGGATCGGCCCTTTCAGATCGGTGATCGTGTAAAATTTGGCGGCGAGTACGGCGATATCAAGAAAATCGGCCTGCGATCTGTAAAACTCACGACGCTGGATGACAGCACTGTAACGATCCCGAATAATCTTTTTCTCAGCGAGGTCACCTCGAGCAGCAATTCCGGCCAGCTCGACATGCAGACCGTTGTTGATTTTTATATCGGGCTGGACCAGGACGTCCATCGTGCACGCGAATTGATCAGGGAGGCTGCTGCTACCAGTCGTTACATCTACCTGCCGAAACCAATCAACGTGCTTGCAGCACAATTGCCATTGGATGGCTGTGTTTCGATGCACTTGCGACTGAAGGCCTATGTGCTGGATACCAAATACGAAAAAGACTTCGAAACTGATGTCACTTTACGAGTACATCGCGCATTCGCAGATCATTCAATTCTGCCACCTCTCATATTTAAGCGGGAAATCGACTAGCGATAGTAGTCGGCTTTTTTGTCTACTGGTGTACCCAACACCGTATTTGCCTGCTATAAGTCACAAAAGACCCGTTTGCCGGCAACAGTCTGGCTGCATTTCAACAGGTGATTCTCAGATGAACTCAGTATCAATGCCAATGAGGTACAGATTTGCACCCGTTCTTGCGTGCTTTGTAGCAAGCACCGCATTCGGCGCAATCAATCACGCCGCCATCCTGCAGGAAGCTGCGAACGCGATGGCTGATGACTACATGCAGGAGTGGGCGTACACAGAAACATCGATCGAATCAGAGACGCATACCGTTGGGCGTTATGACCCACGCCAGACGAAAGGTGAGCGATGGCAGCTATTGTCTGTCGACGGTCGAACGCCGTCCGTGGAAGAGATTGCCGACTACGCAGAGGAAAAAGAAGATGACAATGGTTCGTCGTCTGCCGATGACGGAAATCATGACGTCAGCGATGTCGCCGAACCGGGTAGCCTGAGACTTATCGGGGAGACGGATGATTACTGGCTCTACAGCTTCACGCCGGTCGATGACGATGATGCAGAAAAATTCATGAAACATATCGATGCGACGATGAAGATCGTCAAAGACGGACCGTACATCGAATACATCGATATGCACAGCAACAAGCCATTCAAACCGCAATTTGGCGTAAAAGTAAAAGAGTTCGTGACGCGGCTGATGTTTGGTCCGGCCGCCGATGGAGGTCCGATCGTGCCGTTATCGGTAGATGTGAGAGTCAAAGCACGCGCGTTTATTGCGATTGGTATTGACGAATCCACGTCGATTTCGTTTAGCGATTATGAGTATGTTGGTGATTAATGTTTGCGAGTTTTTTGCTGCGGACCATATGTATTTGGGATATTCGCGACTAAAGCCGCTCCCACAGTTGGCCTCTTCCCCACAGATTGTGGCTTGCTGTGGGAGCGGCTTTAGCCGCGAATATGGATGATTTACGTAACGGATACTCCTGCGGCCGTCCGCCAGCAGCCTGATGACCTCCAACCCATCTACGTATATTTGCTCATGCCCTTGAGCAATAAGAGGTGTACAGTCAGCCTGCAGAGCTGCATACCAGGGGGACAAGCAATGGGACAGGATTCACCACAAGACACGAACACACTCGCGAAAGAAAAAATTACACGCCGCACGTTACTGGCGACCGCTGCTGCCGGACTTGGCACAGTCATGGTCAGGGGCGAAGCAAAAGCGGCAGCAGAAACTGCGACTGTGGCGCCCGGCGACGAACGACGACTGGTTAGCGATCTTGGCGAGCGGTCACCGTACGAAAAGCCACGCCGACTCGTCGGCAATGTCCTGCCCTCTTCTGCTTCCAAGACACCGTTGCAGGACCTGGATGGCATCATCACACCGGCAGACCTGCATTATGAGCGACACCACACCGGTGTGCCTTCCATCGATCCCGACAAATACACGCTCCGTGTGGAAGGGCTGGTAGATCGCCCAATGACCTTTTCGTTGAACGACCTGAAGAAACTCCCCAAGACGACCGCGATTCGTTACATGGAATGTGGCAACAACGGAATTCCCGGCTTTGCCGGTATGAAGCCGGAGCTGACGCCGCAGCAGATCGATGGAATGGTCAGTACAAGTGAATGGACCGGCACAACGCTGGCAGAACTCTGGAATTTAGTCGGGCCGAAGAACGATGTGACCTGGTTCTACGTCGAGGGCCACGATGGTGAATGGACCGGCTCTATCCCGATGAGTGATCGCTGGGATGACAGCTTGATCGCCTGGGGACAAAATGGCGAGGCTATCCGCCCGGAGCAAGGCTACCCCGCTCGTTTGTTATTGAAGGGTCATCCCGGTGGACCGAACATCAAATGGATCAGCAGGATTGAGCTCAAAGGCGGTCCGATTCCGGAACAGACCGTAAAAGACTTCAGCTCTGTGTTTGGTGCGAAGTCACTGATCACGTACCCGGTGTATCCAAATGTTCTCGAGAAACCGGGCAATGTAGCAGTCTCCGGACTCGCCTGGTCCGGGCGAGGGAAAATCGCCAGGGTGGAGATCAGCGCCGATGGCGGCAAGACCTGGGACGATGCCGAATTGCAGGCACCCGTGCTGGCATATTGCCAGACACGATTCCGCTACGACTGGCAGTGGAATGGCAAAGATGCGTTGTTGCTGAGCCGAGCGACCGACGAGACCGGCAACGTGCAGATCACGCTGGAAGAAGCACGCACGGCACGTGAGACGAACAAGGAAATTCGCCACTACTACAATAATATTCGTGCGTGGGCTGTGGCGGCAGATGGAGTTGTCACTTTCGG
>QNFK01000088.1 GCA_003645495.1 Gammaproteobacteria bacterium | reverse complement strand
CCCATGCTGATTTCTTTCTCTGACAGGTAAAAATCGGATTTCTCGAAGAAAATATCGAGCATCTCAACATTCGTCAGGCCCAGGGCACGCAAAATGATCGTGACTGGCAGTTTCCTGCGCCGATCAATGCGCGCGAATACCGCGTCCTTGGGATCGAACTCGAAGTCGAGCCACGAGCCACGGTAAGGAATGATTCGTGCTGAGAACAGCAGCTTGCCGGATGAGTGCGTTTTGCCCTTATCGTGATCAAAAAACACGCCAGGCGATCGATGCAGCTGTGACACGATGACGCGCTCAGTGCCATTAATGACAAACGTGCCATTCCTGGTCATCAGCGGCATTTCGCCGAGATAGACTTCCTGCTCGCGAATATCCTTCACTGGCTTGGGCGTTCCGCTGGCCTCTTTATCGTATATAACGAGGCGAACTTTGACGCGAATTGGAGCAGCGAAGGTCAAACCACGCATTTGACATTCTTTGACGTCAAAAACAGGTTCGCCAAGACGATAGCTCACATATTCCAGCGCTGCATTTCCGGAATAACTAACGATCGGAAATACTGTCTGAAATGCAGCGTGCAAGCCGCGATTGGCGCGGTCCTCTACAGCTACGTCTTCCTGCAAAAACTTGGCGTACGAGCCTAGCTGGATTGCCAGGAGATACGGGACATCAAGAATTGTCGGCCGCTTGCCGAAATTCTTACGTATGCGCTTTTTCTCAGTGAATGAATAGGCCATTCGAGTTCATCCTCATTTGCGGTAGCTACAGTCGCCAGTCAAGGCCGTCGCTACCATCACTACAAAATTTTTCTGTGCGTTTAAAACGAACAGACGCTACGACGTGGCCCACGGAAAATCCGCCGGCCACATCGCGCAATGCTGATCCTGACGACTACGCCGCCCTGATCCTGCATCTGAAGGTACTGCGCCAAGCTTTTTACTTAAGCTCGACTGTGGCGCCTGCTTCTTCAAGTTGCTTCTTGAAGGTTTCAGCGTCTGCCTTTGATGCAGCTTCCTTAATTACTGAAGGGGTGCCTTCAACCGCGTCCTTGGCTTCTTTCAGGCCAAGACCGGTGATTGTGCGCACAGCCTTAATGACTGCAACTTTGGCTTCGCCAAAGCTGGTCATAACGACATCGAACTCGTCTTTTTCTTCAGCTGCAGCTTCACCACCACCAGCACCAGCGGCTGCAACAGCAACCGGAGCAGCGGCAGAAACGCCCCATTCGTCTTCGAGCATTTTCACAAGCTCGACAACTTCCATAATTGGCTTAGCGCTCAACTCTTTGAGCAGATCTTCGTTTGACAATGCCATCTTCATATTCCTCTGTTTTCTGTACCTGAGTCAGGTAATAAAGTTATATAGCCCAGTTCTATGCTGCTTCCGCTTCGCCGCGCGCAGACAAAGTCCGTGCCAGCATTACAGGTGGTTCAGCAAGAGTCCGTACCAGTTTGCTCATCGGTGCGATCATTACGCCAAGCAACATTGCACGCGCCTGATCAAGCGTCGGCAATTCTGCCAACTTCGCTAGATCACTTGCTGGCAACAATTGCCCGCCCAAAGATAGCGAGACTGCCTGCAGAGCTTCGTGCTCCTTGGCAAAATCTTTGATAACCCTGGCAGCGGCACCTGGATCGTCTTTCGCAAACGCAAGCAGAACGGGTCCTTTGAGCGAATCTTCCAAACACTCAAAATCGGTACCTTTAAATGCCCGGCGTGCCAGCGTGTTTTTAACCACACGCAAATACACGTCGGCGCCGCGCGCTTCCTTACGCAACTCCGTCATTTCTGCAACAGACAAACCCCGGTATTCCGCCACTACAGCGGAAAGAGATTCGCCTGCAACCGCGCTTACCTCTTTGACAAAAGCTTTTTTGTCTTCGAGTCTCAGTGCCATGAATTTCTCCTGGCTTACGGTTACACACACAGGTAAGGACCAGCCTTACCCCCTTTTTGTCAGGGATTCCCGCAAACTTCTGCGAGTCGCTCTGACTGTCGACAGTGGGTAACCGTCGCCAGATTGCTCCGACTCAGGTAACACCATCTGCGCAGGAAAATATTAAGGGTGGGGTTCATCCCAACCTCCTGCGGTCTTCGACGACAATCGGATTGCTCCGACTTTTTCCGCAATCCCGCCCGAGGGCGAAATCACAAAACCACTCAATCAGGCGTCAACAGTCGCCTGATCGACAGAAACTCCCGGGCCCATCGTTGATGACACGGTCAGTTTCTTCAAAAACACACCTTTTGCAGAAGCTGGTTTGGACTTCTGAAGGTCCGTCAGCAAGGCAACAAGGTTTTCTTTTAAAGCAGCAATATCGAAGTCAGCGCGACCTATCGGGCAATGAATGATCCCCGCCTTGTCTGTGCGATAACGTACTTGTCCTGCTTTAGCATTCTTTACGGCTGTTTCCACATCAGCGGTTACCGTGCCAACCTTTGGGTTCGGCATCAGGCCGCGTGGCCCGAGAATCTGACCCAGGGCGCCAACAACGCGCATGGCATCCGGAGTGGCAATTACAACCTCAAAATTCATTTCGCCGCCCTTGATTGTCTCAGCGAGATCTTCGAAACCGACAATGTCCGCACCGGCTTTCTTCGCCTTCTCGGCATTTTCGCCCTGGGCAAAAACTGCTACTCGCACATTTTTTCCCGTGCCATTCGGCAATACCGTCGAACTACGCACGACCTGGTCAGATTTACGTGGGTCAACGCCGAGGTTTACCGACACATCGATGCTTTCCGGGAATTTCGCGGTTGCCAGCTCTTTAACCATGGTCAGCGCGTCATCGATTGAGTAGTGCGTATTCGGATCGACTTTTTCACGCGCAAGCTTTTTGCGTTTGCTTAAAGCAGCCATTAGTTCACTCCCTCAACGTCAATACCCATGCTGCGGGCAGTGCCAGCAACGGTACGCACTGCGGCGTCCATATCAGCTGCTGTCAGGTCCGGCATTTTCGTCGTCGCAATTTCTTCCAGCTGCGCACGATTTACCTTACCCACTTTATTAGTGTTCGGTTCGCCTGAGCCTTTTTTGAGGCCAGCGGCTTTGCGCAACAACACTGCAGCGGGTGGTGTCTTACAAATGAATGTAAAACTACGATCGCTGTAGACAGTAATGATGACGGGAATCGGTAAGCCGGATTCCGTACCTTGAGTTTCTGCATTAAACGCCTTGCAGAACTCCATAATGTTAACGCCATGCTGGCCCAATGCGGGTCCAACCGGTGGACTTGGATTTGCCTGGCCTGCAGGAACCTGCAGCTTTATATAGCCAGTTACTTTCTTAGCCATTTTGTTTTCCTTTCGAGTTCAAGCGCCGGTTAGGGCTCCTCGTATGTTTTAACTTAGGGGCGCATCTTTTTTCGCTTTCGCGGTGTTGGATGCGATCCTGTTTGCTTTTTGCCTTGTCTTCTTTTTTGGCAAAGCTATCGCGGCTAAAGCCGCTCCTACGATGCCGGCACGCACATTTTAAGAGCGTGATTTCAAACTTAATCTGTGTGGCTGTTCTTTCTGTTTAGCCTTTTTCTACCTGGCCGAAGTCCAGTTCTACCGGGGTCGAGCGGCCTAAAATCTGTACTGCTACCTGCAGGCGGCTTTTTTCGTAGTTGACTTGTTCTACTACGCCGCTGAAATCGTTGAACGGGCCATCTGTGACTCGTACCAGCTCGCCGGGTTCAAATAATACTTTCGGCCGCGGTTTGTCGACGCCTTCCTGAACTCGATTCAGAATCTGGTCGGCTTCTTTTTCCGTTATCGGCGCTGGTTTGTCACTTGATCCACCGATGAAACCCAATACCTTGGGCACTTCCTTTACGAGGTGCCAGGTTTCGTCATCCATTTCCATCTGTACCAGGACATAGCCCGGGAAGAATTTGCGCTCACTGCGCCGTTTCTGTCCTTCCCTCATCTCGACCACTTCTTCGGTTGGAACGAGAATGTCACCAAACTTCTCTTCCAGGCCTGCCAGCGCTATGCGCTCTTGCAGCGAGGCCTTTACCTTGTGTTCGAAATTGGAATAGGCGTGGACGATGTACCAACGTAACGCCACCAGTCTTTCCCCTTAAATTCGTCTGCAACTAGCCGGCAGAACCGACCAGCGTACGTGTCAGCCAGAGCAGGAACGAGTCCAGGCCCCAGAAGAACAACGCCATAATTAATGTAAATACGAAAACAGCAATTGCCGTCTGCGTAGTTTCCTGTTTCGTCGGCCAAACGACCTTGCGTATCTCTACACGCGACCCTTGTATAAAGGCCCACAATCGATGCCCCTGCGCACTGGTCATCGCGATGACGATACCGGCGGCCAGGCCACCCAACACGAGCAATACTCGCAGCGGCAGTGACCATTCAAGATAATAGTAGTAACCGTAAAGGCCACCCACGAGAACACCGGCCGCAGCCAGCAGCTTCAGAATGTCGAGGACACCCGACTCGCTTGTTTCTTGTGTTGTTGCCACCTAAATCATTCCTTTCGTCATCGCTATCGCCCGTTCTGCCGGGCATCTCGCAATGCTTTTCCGCACATTTTGTAACCGCTATCGCCCGCCGAGGCGGGCTCCTACGATGCCTTACCGCACATATTCAGAGTCGCTTTTGCAAACTACTGCTTAATTTGCGATGCCTTCGTCCTGCCAACCAAATGGCAGGCCAGGAGGGAATCGAACCCCCAACCTGCGGTTTTGGAGACCGCCGCTCTGCCAATTGAGCTACTGGCCTATTGCTGTTTAACCTTTGCGCCGTTCTTTCTACCTGGTGCCGTGTTCAGTTACTCGAGAATCTTCGCAACCACGCCGGCGCCTACTGTGCGGCCGCCTTCGCGGATTGCAAAGCGTAAGCCTTCTTCCATCGCGATCGGTGCGATCAAGTCTACGACCATCTGCACGTTGTCGCCTGGCATGACCATCTCGGTTCCCTCTGGAAGTTCGCAAGCACCCGTGACATCCGTCGTACGGAAGTAAAACTGCGGGCGATATCCCTTGAAGAATGGCGTATGTCGACCGCCCTCTTCCTTGGTCAGGATGTAAACCTCAGCCTCAAACTTTGTGTGCGGTGTGATCGAACCTGGCTTGGCCAGTACCTGGCCACGCTCAACGTCTTCTCGCTTGGTTCCGCGAAGCAGAACACCAACGTTGTCGCCAGCACGACCCTCGTCCAGCAACTTCCTGAACATCTCAACACCCGTACAGGTGGTCTTCTCGGTATCCTTGATACCGACAATCTCAATCTCGTCACCAACGTTCACAATACCGCGATCGATACGGCCGGTTACCACCGTGCCACGACCCGAGATAGAGAATACGTCCTCTACCGGCATCAAAAAGTCACCGTCGATTGCACGTTCAGGCACCGGAATGTAGCTGTCCATCTCTTCAATCAGCTTCTCAATGGAAGGAACGCCGATTTCCGAGGTGTCACCTTCAAATGCTTTCAACGCAGATCCGGTAATAATCGGAGTGTCATCACCCGGGAACTCGTAGGTCGAGAGAAGATCACGTACTTCCATCTCAACCAGCTCCAAAAGCTCCTCATCATCAACCTGGTCGGCCTTGTTCAGGTAAACCACGATGTAGGGAACGCCAACCTGGCGCGCCAGCAGGATGTGCTCGCGCGTCTGTGGCATCGGTCCATCCGCTGCACTCACAACCAGGATCGCGCCGTCCATCTGCGCTGCACCCGTGATCATGTTCTTCACGTAGTCAGCATGTCCCGGACAGTCAACGTGAGCGTAGTGACGGTTGTCACTCTCGTACTCTACGTGCGCCGTCGCAATCGTGATGCCGCGCTCTCGCTCTTCAGGCGCGTTATCAATCTGATCGTAGCCCTTAACTTCACCGCCATGTTTCTCAGCCATGACTTTCGTCAGCGCTGCTGTCAGCGTCGTCTTGCCATGGTCAACGTGACCAATCGTGCCTACGTTTACATGCGGCTTGTTTCTTTCAAATTTTTCTTTTGACATGACCTTTTTCCAATTCCTATCCGGGCTGTCGTATGTATCTAAACTTCAATCGACACCTTACGCGCCGCACTTCCAATTCGGTAGTCCTGAAAAACTCGTCTGGCGTCGCCTTTCAAATTTCTCTTTAGACATGACCTATTTCCCATTCCTATCCGGGTTGTCGTATGTATCTAAACTTCAATCGGCGCCTTACGCGCCGCACTTCCAATTTGGCAGTCCTGAAATATTCACTTGGCGTCGCCTTTCAAATTTTTCTTTGGACATGACCTTTGTCTCTTAAATTATTAATAAAAAAATAAAAACCAACTTCTAAAACCAATTCCAGCCGTTAAGTCTGGAGCCCACACCCGGATTTGAACCGGGGACCTCTTCCTTACCAAGGAAGTGCTCTACCCCTGAGCTATGTGGGCCATAGCTTCACGGCCTGCAAGCACCGCCATCCAATGGAGCGGGTGATGGGGATCGAACCCACATCATCAGCTTGGAAGGCTGAGGTTCTACCATTGAACTACACCCGCCTCGTCCTGCCTGTTTCTTGCTTGTGTCTTACTTGTTCAACGTGCAACTCTTTTTTGAGAGCGCAAGAAATTCTGACAGTCCTTAGCAACCAAACCGTCTGAATTTTCAAAATCTATAATGTTTGTCTTCCCTAAAGAGAAACCGCATCCACCTTTTCACAGTCACTCTGTAGCAAGCCAGGTTGCGTCGCGCGGCATTTCCTAAAACGTCAACATCAGGCAATTCAAAACAAAACTAAATATGTACTGCCAAACGTGCCGTCACCTTCCACCACAATCATGTCTGGTGGAGGGGGTAGGATTCGAACCTACGTAGGCATAGCCAGCAGATTTACAGTCTGCCCTCGTTGACCGCTTGAGTACCCCTCCGCGGACGCAAGCCGGCTATTGTCTAATCGTCCAGTCTGCCTGTCAACACATAAACCATTGTTTTTTAGTTTGCCGGCCAGAGCCAAAAATCTTGCTCATGGGCGGGATTTTCGTGCCAGGGCCGTTGTCGACAGGTGTTTTCAGGCCAGCCCGAACATTGCATGAGTGGCCGGCACTCCTGCAATGTTCGGGCTAAATACCCGGATTCTGCGCCCAGTGCCACGGTTCATAGATGAATCCGT
>QNFK01000087.1 GCA_003645495.1 Gammaproteobacteria bacterium | reverse complement strand
CATGATGTTTGCCTGTTCCTGCGTAACCGCGCTACGCGCGCTCGGACGTTCAATCTCGACACCCGCTTCCTTGACGAACGACGCATTCACCGCGAAAAATATCAACAGGATAAATACCATGTCGATTAGCGGCGTCATATTCAGTGTGGTTGCACCGCTCTCTGATTGCAGGTGATCTTTTGTTGCCATTTATTGTTCCTCCACGAGCTCTGCTTCGAATCTTCGCGAGATATCTTTAGCGCGACGCTCCAGGTCTGAAACGAAATATAATCCGGACAGCGCTGTAAACAAGCCAGCCATCGTAGTGACCAGTGCTTCGGAAATACCGGACGCCATGCCCCTCGTGTTGCCGGTACCAAAAATGGTAATGACTTCGAATACTTTGATCATTCCGGACACCGTGCCAAGCAACCCGAGCAGAGGCAGGATCGCGACCAGCGCCTGCAATGCCAGCAGGTTCCTGTTCGCTTCGGTACGCAAGTCGTTCACCAGCGCCTCGATTCTGCGAAAGGTCAGGTTGGATGCCAGGGTAGCTGGCTGGCTTTTCCATTCACTACGCAACCGTTCCCTGAGCCTTGGCATTTGTGTCCAATGGAACCAATACCGCTCCACCAGCAGGATCCACATATACAGGGAGGCCATGAGAATGGCCCACAGAACCACACCGCCCTGCTCAAACAGGGTCGCGAAACCGTCTATGTAATTAGCCCAGTTCACTGGCCGGTAACGAGGTCGGTGGAATACTTACCGAGCTTCTCGACCAGTCGGTTGGCGCGCCCGACCAGCAAACTGTGAAACAACACCAGGGGAATTGCCACGGAAAGGCCAAGCTGCGTGGTAACCAGCGCCTGCGAGATACCGCCCGACATCAGTTTCGGGTCACCTGTACCGAACAGGGTAATGGACTGAAATGTTTCAATCATGCCCGTCACCGTACCCAGTAACCCGAGTAACGGCGCAACAGCTGCAAGGACTGCTACGGTCGCCAGGCCCCTGTAGAGCAACGAGCTTTCCTCGCCCAGCTGCTCGTCCAGTCGCAATGACACGGTATCGAGATTCTTGTCGCCAATCTCATTGGCAATTAGCTGCAAGCGCCCGAGCGCATTTTTTTCGTTTGCCTCTGCCAGGTCCGCCTGCGCATCGATGGCGCGCCGTGCGAGCAACAGCGCGAAAGCACGTTGAATGATGATAAGGACGCCCACCGCACCAAGTACCAGGATCAGATAGCCAATGCCACCGCCCTGCTTAAGACGCTCCGACAGGTCAGGCGATTGCACCATGAGACTAAGGATTGCACCCTTTGACGGATCCAGTGCCATTGCATGCATCCCCGATTCAGCACTTTCCAACGCTTTCGCCATACGCTGGAACCGGGCAGCCGGCTGGCGGCTAAGTTCGACGAGTTTGCCGGAATCCGGGAGGTAACGCAGGAACGCCCCGCCACTTATAGAATTAAAGACACCTGCCCTCGTGACCTGTTGTTCGACTTCATCGCCGTGTGGTTTGATGACCGTGGCATTGAAGCGCACAACCTTGCCTGACTCGGCTATTTCGGAGAGCAGCATCGTCCAGAGCTGCTTGATATCTTCAATCGACGGTGGCCGTTGTCCTTTGCCCAGGTCCAGCAGAAAACTCGAGCGGCCCGCGTGTTCGGCCGCAACCAGTGAAGTCTCGAGCACGCCATTAGCATTTAGTGCTGTTTGTCGAACGATAGCAAACAGGTCGTTAAGATCGCCGGCGCGTTCCTGCAGGTCCGCTTCATATTGTGTGAGCGTTGCCTCATTGCCCTCGTAGTTTTCCCGCAGCTGATCTGCCCGCCGGTTTCCCGCTGCCAGGCTGGCCCTGCTTTCCTCCAGCAACTGCTTCTGAGAATCCCGCTCGTCCAGGAATCGTTCAATCCGTTCCTGGTCGTAGCTGGCCTCGCGCAACGCCTCCTGGCGCACGGTTTCGACCAGTGCATCGAGATCCTCCGTCGAAGCATAGACATTGATATGCACAAGAGCGCCGAACAAAAGCAGCAGAGTTATTCCGATTTTCATGTCCGATCCTCCGGCGCAGGTATCGGTAATCGGGTGAGGTCCGGTGGCAGCTGCTTGCGGGCGATGCGCATCGCCCGATCAAGAGAATAACGGTAGTCGTCGTCCAGCGTTATCCAACTGTCCTGTACTTTGTCCCAGTGCCCGATTTCCAGGCCGTCGAGGCTCATGTAATAGAGTCCAAGCCGTCCGTAACGGAGAAAAGCAACGGTGCGTATTTCACCACCGACCTCGATCTCTCCTTCATATCCTTCAATGGTGTGACCGTAGTCGAGCTCAATCTGATAGGCCTCAGAAACCCGTCGATACTTTTCCGACGTCAGCACGTCGGGCCTGGCCATCAGCTTGCCCAGTTCTGCAACCCGCAGGCTTCGTTCCCGTGGCAGGAACGGCATGTCGATCGAGACGAATTCCTCGAGCACCTCCAGCATGCGGATGATCAGCGGCAGGATCTGGCGTTTGGTGGTTTCTATCTCCTGGAACTGTCGTTCGAAATCTGCAATCTCTACTTTTTGCGTCACAACCAGGCGCTCGAGTTGCTGATTGTAGGCTTCCAGGTCGGTCACCTGGGCCATCGTCTCCCGGTACTCGTTAAGCATTTCACGTGTGTCGTCGTCCAGCTCGTTGATGCGTTCCTGAACTTCTGTGCTGGCCTGCTGCGTTTTTGCCTGAGTGGATATTGCTTCCTGCAACTCGTCCTGTGCCATCGAGGCTGGTGCGGCGAATAATAAAACGGTGCAGGTGACCGTTAACGAAATCAATCGGGTATTCACGTTGTTTGTACCCCTGTGCCTGATATGTTTCGAAATTTTCTTTTCAGGATATTCTAGGCGAGACGCGTGCAGCGGCCCGTCGTGGTTTGTACCTAATCGGGTTCTGTATAGCGCTACCACTGGGTGGCCGCCCCCCCTGGGGCAATCATGGACAGGCGTTCTCCGACGAGGTTTAGCTGTGCGTCTGGCTGTACTTGGCGCAGCGGTATACCGATATATACGGACTGCGCTCGCGCGCCATACAACGCATACAGGGTCAATGAACAGCCGCCACAGCTTCTACCTGCTGATATTTATCATCATCGGTGTTATCGCTGGCCTGATCGTTGGCTGGTACTGGGGCGCGGCGGCTACCGGTGTCGCATGGCTTGGCAAACTATTCCTCAATACGCTGTCGATGCTGGTCATCCCGTTGCTCGTCAGCGCAGTAATAACCGGCGTCACCTCACTCGGCGATGTGCGTCAACTGGGCCGACTGAGCGGCATAACCATTTCTTATTACCTGATCACCGTTGCCATCGCCGTGTTGATCGGCCTGATTATGGTCAACATTATTCAGCCGGGCGTGGGCGTATCAACGGTCGGGCTTGCACAACCGGATGAGTTGTTAATTGCCGCACAGGAAAAAGGCATTGGCGATATCTTGCTGTCGATGGTCGCCCCGAACCTGATCGCTGCCGCGGCAGAGACGAACTTGCTGCCGCTGATTCTCTGGTCTGTCGCATTTGGCATTGCATTGGCGAGCATCGGTGACAAAGGAAAACCCGCCGCACGATTTTTCGAAAGCCTCAATGAAGGCATGATGTTGCTCGTATCCTGGGTCATGTATTTTGCCCCCATTGGCGTATTTGGCCTCATCGCCGGAATGTTTGGTGCCGCTGGCAGCGCGCAGGCATTTATGGAGAAAATTGCCGCAGTCGGCCTGCATGTCGTAACTGTGTTATCCGGGCTAACGATACATTTCATCATCCTGATTCTGATTATGCTGTTCGTTGCACGTCAGCCAATTTCCTACTTTGTCGGCATGTTACGAGCCATCGTCACAGCGTTTGCGACCGCGAGTTCGACCGCGACGCTGCCGATCACGATTCAATGCGCCAAAGAAAGTAACATCGATGAAAGAGCGCGTCGTTTCGTTCTGCCATTAGGCAGTACCGTCAATATGGACGGCACAGCATTATATGAAGCCGCCGCAGCGATGTTCATCGCACAAGCCTATAACCTGCAGCTCGACCTCGGTCAGCAGGCCATCATTTTCATATCGGCAACACTTGCCGCTATCGGCGCCGCCGGCATTCCACAGGCCGGACTTGTCACGATGATCATTGTTTTGCAGGTTGTCGGATTACCGGTCGAAGGTATCGGGCTTCTCCTGGCAGTTGACTGGTTCCTCGATCGGTTTCGAACCGCGACTAACGTATGGGGTGACGCCGTCGGTGCCGCCGTGGTTCATCGTTACCTGCAAAAACATATCGACTAAGTTTGTTGCTGCTCTGTTATTGCTTTTAGCTGGCTCACGATGGCAACCGCATCGATTTCACCGGTGTTATCAAAGGTAATGGCTAATTTTTTTTCCCGATCTGTGAGCGGCTCAGCAGTTTCAGTCTGATGTTCGAGGACATCTAGTCCAGCTTCTGACGCGTCTTCAGCGCAGCTTTCCCGCAACTGAATGCGCTGCCGCATGATTTCACGGGGCGCCCTGACTTCGAGAATTGCTGCCGGGTTTCCGCCGTCTGCCGCGATACGTAGCGCATCGGCCCGGTCTGCTGCGCTCAGAAACGCAGCATCAAGGATAACGTTGTGACCAGACTCGAGAATCGTACCGGCAAGATCGAAAAGACGGCCATATACATCCCGGTTTGATTGCTCTGTGTAGATGCCTTGCCCGATATCGGAGGCGCTGTCCTCCAGTTCACCGAGCCCGACTATCCTTTTTCGTTCTATGTCAGAGCGAATCCTGACAGCAGGCATCGCCACCATAAGTTGTTCGGCAACCCAGGTCTTACCGGACCCTGATAATCCTGACATAACCACAAGCAACGGATTCTGCCGTGCGATCTGTCGCAGAGCCATGTCGCAATACTGATGTGCATCCGTGAGGTCAGCTGCAACATCGCCATCCGTCTCGCGCTGCTGGCTGAGAATGACCGCAACTTTCGCCCGCACAAGACATCGATACACAAAATACAGGCTGAGCAATTTCACGCCAGCGTAGTCGCCCGTACATTCGAGATAGCTATTCAGAAATTGCGCTGCAAGATCATGTCGCTGCCGTTCAACAAGGTCCATGATCAGGAACGCGATGTCGCAGACAACGTCGATTCTGCGTAAGTCCGCATTGAACTCGATACAGTCAAATGTCGTGATGCCACCCGGCAGGCGAACCAGGTTAGCCAGGTGCAAATCTCCATGGCAATCCCTTACAAAGCCGGAATCGAAACGCTGCCACAACAACGTATCCAGTTTTTCCAGCTCTGCCGCAGTCCATGTTCGCAACAACTCCAGTTGCGCTTCATCAATAGAATCCTCAAGCGCAACAAAATTATCCCAAATGAATTCCTTTGTCTTTGACACGAACCGGTCGCGATGACTTTCTTCTACATGCTCCGCTCCTGCATGGCGCGCGGCAATATTTCGCGCCAGTTCCTGCATATCCGTCGCCAGCAGTTTGCCCTGCTCAAGCTGTGCATCGAGTCGCATTTCCTGATCGAAGCGGCGCATCCTTACCGCATATTCAACGGGTGTGCCGCTGGCGGAAAAACGCGCCTGGCCGTTATCCAGTGACACCGACACGACATCGAGATAGATATCCGGTGCCCAGGGTTTGTTCAGCCTGATCTCCTCGTCACAGTAAAATTTACGCTGCTCAAGATCGCCGAAATCGAGGAAATCGAGGACAATCGGCTTTTTAAGTTTGTACACATAATCATCGGTCAGAATAAGCCACGAAATATGCGTTTCGATAAGCTCGACGGAACTCACCGAATGGTCGAACGCAGCCGGTTTCATCAAAGAATCGACGAGACTCGTATCAAGCGCGCTGAGTTTTGGGCTGGTCCTGTGCATTAGAATGAATGGTAGCCGAAAATACGCTGTCGGACTGCGGCAGTCAGGTTTAATTCGGCTCGCGCAACGCAATACAACCGGCGCCATATTCGGTATAACGTTTCTGTGTGTTTAGGTTAGGGGGATGAATATGCCTGTCGATGCTGTAAGTGCGACCGGGCCAAGCCCGGAGGAATATACTGGCACCTCTGCAAAGCAGACCGTAAAACGTTTGTTGCAGGCCACACGACCAAAATTTTTCCCGGCATCGGTGCTGCCAGTTCTGGCCGGTACTGCCTGGGGCGTGTACGTCGCAGGCCAGTTTGATATCAGCATATTTTGTCTCGCACTGCTGGCCACTGTCTGCGTCCATGCGGGCAGCAATGTTTTGAACGATGTTGGTGATGACACTAACGGCACAGACCAACAAAACGACGAGCGTATATATCCTTACACCGGTGGCTCCCGTTTCATACAGGCCGGCATCATGGATGCCGCTGCAATGGCTCGCCTTGGCATCAGCTTATTGGCTGTTGCTGCTATCGCTGGAGTGATTTTGCTCATTGTCAAAGGACCGATGATCGTGCTTTTCGGATTAACAGGTGTTGCGCTTGGCGTTCTGTATTCCGTCGGTCCCGTCCGCCTGAGCTCGATTGGGCTGGGTGAATTCACGGTGGCAATCGCATTTGGCGTGCTGCCCATAACCGGCGCAGCATGGTTGCAGAGTGGCATAGTCGATCCGGCTGTACTGATCTATTCCATACCGATCAGCGCATGGGTCGCAGCAATAATACTGATAAATGAAATTCCCGACGTCACGGCAGACGGCGCCAGCGGCAAACGGACGCTCCCGGTACGACTGGGCAACGCCGGCACCGCGTCTCTCTATATTGCCTGCCACCTGATAGCTGTCGCGGCCATCGTGCAATTGACTGCCATGCGCTTGCTGCCACTGGCAGCACCCTTATTGCCGATTATCCTGATGCTGCCGGCCCTGAAAGCCGCCGCAGGAATTAAAGCCGGTGTAGGGGATCGCAACAGACTGACGCGTTCAATCGAATCAACGCTCGCAATCCATACATTGGGCTCTTTGTGGCTTGGTGGCTGTGTCTTGTCCATGCTTTGGTGGCCGATCCAGGGAGTCTGAATACTTGCATTACGACGCTGGAATGATGCGCCTGTTACTGGCTACCGGACTGCTTGGCGTCGCGTTGTCCGGGTGCGGTAATGATCAGGCGCAATT
>QNFK01000086.1 GCA_003645495.1 Gammaproteobacteria bacterium | reverse complement strand
TTGGCAAATACCGTACAGCCAAATCGTGAGTTATTGAAACAAAACAGGGAATATGGTGCCGGTACTCGGAGTCGAACCAAGGACTTCCACATTACGAATGTGGCGCTCTACCAACTGAGCTATACCGGCTGAGAACGGCCAAGACCGGCGACTATACCCGCTGAAAACGGCGAAATGAAGAAGTATTAATCTTAGCTGGATTTGATCTTTATCAGGATTTCAACACTTTCACGCTCAGTGCCGTTTGGCAGTCTCGGCAACCCCATAATGGTGACCCGGTCTTCAGGAATATCGGTCAGTTCGCCGGTTTCGACATTGTAAAAGTGATGATGAGCGTGCGTCGTTGAGTCGTAGTATCTGCGGCTCGGGTCGACATTGCATTCCTTGACTAAGCCATTTTTACTGAATAATTTCAAAGTGTTATATACGGTTGCCTTGGATACGCGGCTGCCCAGTTCATTGAGCCGATCGATAATCTGATCAGCTGACAGGTGTTGCGGGCGGCTCAGTAAGACTTCTGCGACTTCAATTCGTTGTGAAGTCGGTGATACATCGTGCTCGCGAAGTCTGTTCAGGATGTCCTGTCTGCTCATCTTTTGCATCTCTTTGAATTGGCTGGCTGCGATTAACTTGCGAAGTATAGACTAATTCTAACGCGATAAATTCCCACTTGGTTAAAACCAGTTCGTATGGTGAAACGGCAGGCACAATGTTGCACCCGGCGAATAGCCAGGCCATCACCAATCACGTCAATTCAGCGAAACAGCCCAGTTTTGCAGCCTTGTCGCACAGCCCAGTCGTATTAGCCTGAAACCTTCTGACAGGGAGGTGGCAGATGCAAACCCGATCAACGTTGCAGGGCTTCACGCTGTTTGAGCTCATCGTCACCATTGGCCTGGCGACCCTGGTGCTAACACTCGGGCTGCCCTCCTTTGGCGGCATGATTGCGAATCATCGGCTTCGGGTTGAAGTCAATGCCTTGTTCCACGCAATACATCTGGCACGCAAGGAATCCATAGTACGGCGCCGCGTGGTCACGCTTTGCCCCACCCGGGACGGCTTCGCCTGTGAGCGCGATCTGGACTGGTCGAGCGGCTGGATAATGTTCGTCAACAGGGACCGTAACGGCGATTCTCAACGGGATCCGGATGAGCCAATTCTGCAACATTTTGCTGTCGATTCGGCCACCCGTATTGTCGCCAACCGGATGAGCTTCTCTTTGCGCTCGACTGAGCTCAGAGCCACCAATGGCACCTTTATATTTTGTGACCGCGGGCAGCGCGCGGCCCCGCGGGCGTTGATTATCAGCTATACCGGCAGGCCCCGGGTCAGCCGTACAGATCGGCGGGGCCGAGCCTATGAATGCCCGGATTAAGTTAAATCGCCGCACCCGATTTGACCGCTTATCAGGAGCCAAATGCCGCTTGTCGGATACTTATAAACAGTGCCCGGCGGGCTTGTATATTGAGCCCATGAAGAAAAGACAGCAACACGGCTTCACCTTATACGAGCTCCTGACGACCATCATGATCATCGGCGTCATCATGGCGATCGGCGTCCCGAATATGGCCGAGTTTACGCAGAACAGTCGTTTGACAAGCACCTCAAATGACATGCTCGCAAGCTTTTATATTGCCCGTTCGGAGGCTGCCAGATCCAAATCAAATATTACGATTTGCGCCAGCGCCAATTCGCTCGATCCTGCGGCAGCTTGCGGCGGCACGTTTAACGACGGCTGGATAATTTTTGTCGATCTGAACGGCGACCTGGTTCATGACGCACCGGCTGAGTCTATTGTTAAGGCATTTCCGCCGGTCGCGACTGGTGTTGTCATCACGACCGCTGCCAATGCCACTTACTTTGCCTTTGCAGGCACTGGGCTCGGTCGCGGTGATGTCGGCGGCATTCCCGCTTTTAGCACGGCAATGATTTGCGATTCTCGTGGCGTTGACACTGCACCGGGTGGCAGAGCGACAGCTCGCCGAATGGTGGCTACACCGATTGGTCGCGCGACCATTATCAGCGACAAGACAATGATTCTAAACGCCGGCGGAGTTTGCCCATGAACAGGGTGGTGACAACCAATTTGCGATCTCGAAATTTAGGACCGCGACGTGTCAGTGGCTTCACGCTGATCGAAGTATTGATCGCACTGGTCATCTTATCTGTCGGCATGCTTGGCATCGCCGGCTTGTATGTGCACAGCATGCAGGCGGGTCGCACATCCATAATGCGCCACAATGCCGTCACGCTGGTTGGGGATATTGCGGATCGGATTCGTGCCAATCCGCGTGCCGGACCGGCATACGCACTCGCCGGTGCAAACAACAATTGCGTTGATGGCGGCATAAACTGCACGCTCGGCCAGATGGCCGCTAACGATATTTTCCTCTGGGACCAGCAGGCAGCCAACACCTTGCCTAACGGTACCGTCACTATCGTATTCAACAATGGCGTTGCTCCGCCGACCTATCAAATCACAGTAGCCTGGACCGAACCGGGCGTGAACCTGAATTATTCAATCACCATTCCCGTATTTGGAATCTGAACAGTATGTCGACACGACCCACAAAAACAGCACTATCGACGAGTCCGGCCAGGCAGGCCGGTATGACCATGGTAGAACTCATGGTTGCACTGGCTATCGGTTCATTCCTGATGGTCGGCGCCGTACAGGTATACAGCCAGAGTCGTCAGGCTTTCGTTATCAATGAATCGATTGCACGGGTGCAGGAAACCGCACAATTTGCAATGGATACCATAGAAGCGGACCTGAGAATGGCCAGCAACTGGGGCCAGCACAGTCGCGGTGGCGCGATAGAAGGTCGCTCAACCGTTTTGCTGGGTGTCGTAACTGCGAATCCACTTGGGCTGGCGGTACCCGGCGGCTGTGGCGCGGAATGGGTTACGGACCTAAGCCATCCTGTCGTCGGCGAAAACAATAATAATACGCTGCCGTGTGGCACGGTTGGTGGTGTACAGGCGAACTCTGACACCATAACGACGCGCCGCGCGACAGTAGCCGCAATGCCGCTACAAGCCGGCAGGGTACAAATACAGTCAACCCGCATCCAGGGCGAACTTTTTACTGATGGCAACGTGCCGGCAGATTTTGATCCACTGGATTCGCAAACGCACAATCTGATTGTGAACACCTACTACGTAGCTGCAGATTCCGCGTTAATTCCAGGTGTACCAACTTTGCGACGCAAGGCGCTGGTAACCGCCGGAGGCGCGCCGACCATAGTCGACCAGGAAGTTGCTCCTGGGGTTGAAAACATACAGCTGCAATTAGGCGTGGATGTAGACAAAGACAATACCGTAGATCGCTACGTGAACCCGGGTGACCCGATACTGGATCGAACTGACGCTGCCTTCATTCCTGGCGCGAGTGTTCTGACCGCAAGAATCTGGCTGGTTATACGCTCTGTAACTATTGAAGTCGGACTGCAGGACAACGTCAACTATGTACCCGGGGATGTCGTTATGGGCACTTTTAACGACAGCTACAGACGCATGCAGGTATCGAAGACAATCCTGTTACGTAACTCAAGAACATAAGTGGCAGAAAAACAAATGAGAACTGAGATGAAAAATTTCACCATGCAAAACAAACAAAACGGGGCCGCACTGGTAGTCGGCCTGGTCCTGCTGGTTGTCGTCACCATACTGGCAGTTTCCGGTATGAACACGGCAACGACGGAACTCGCGATTGCCAGAAACAACCAGAACTATGAAAACGCTTTCCAGGCTGCTGAGGCCGGCCTTGAGCAGGCGCTGGCGCAAGGGCTCTTCAATACGGTGGCGAACGTAAACCTGGCACAGAACATCAACGCCAATGACTCTGTCGCATCATTGATCGAGTATGAAGGCTCAACACTGGTTCCGGACCGGGCTTATAGCCTGGGTGGTAGCGGCGTCGCAGCGTGTCATTTTTTAGCAACCGCTACTGCATCGTCCATGCGTGAAGGCACTGCCGGCAACGCCACGGATCGTGATGCGTCTGCCGTGCACACGCAGGCCTTCTATACAGTTTGTCCGGAATCACAAGTACTTTAATTTTGTCTGAGCGAAGATCTAGGGAACGGGATAACACTCATGAATATTAGAAAATCACTGATTTGCGCATTGCTGGTTGTCAGCCTTCCGGCCGTAGCAGAGTTCACGACAATCTCCAGAGCCTACGAGATTGCTCTGAGCGATTTCCGCGTACCGGCCACACCGAACAGTGGCGCCATGTTCAAAGAATGTGCCGAATGCGACATGATGAGTGTACGAGTTACACCAAATACGCAATACATAGTCAATGGCAAATCGATCGCTTTGAAAGCGTTCCGCAAGGCCGTCTTTCAGATTCGCGATCGCGCAGCAGAAACAATCATTGTTTTGCATCATCTTGAATCTGACACGATCGTGTCGATTTCAGTGACGATATAAACGTGCGCCAGTTAACCAGGATTGAGGACAAGATCATGAAGATCTCGAAAACCAAGACAACATGGACGAGTATTGGTTGTGCCGTTGCACTGCTGGCCGGCGTACCGGCGATAGCGGACGACACCGAGTTGTTGCTGCTTAACCCGGATCCTTCACAGAATCCGAAACCCAATGTCATGTTTATCCTGGATACGTCAGGCAGTATGACAACGCTGGAATCGACTAATGAACCGTATGACAGCGTCGTTAATCCCTCTTACCCGGGCGCCTGTGATGCCGGCAGGATTTACTGGACTGAAGTCGACGTGTTGCCGGTTTGTGATGCGACTAACCTGAATTGGGTCTTGAAGACGTCTTTTCACTGTGAATTCGCGCAGAAACAAATTGCCGGCATCGGCAGCTTCACCAACACCATGGTGCAGTTTCGGGACGGCGGCAAAGCCGGTAACGATCCTGGTCCGTTTCGCTGGCAGTATATTGCGCCGGGTTATCACACCCAGCCCGTCGAATGTCAGGCTGATTCTGGTGCGCACGGTGACGGCCGTCCGACATTCCTCTGGGCCGATAATGGCACCAATCTGCCAGACCCGTGGATCGATGATCCGAGCCAGGAACTTTCCTGGGGTAGCGCGCCGCGAAACCTCGGCTATACCTTTTACGATGGCAATTACCTGAATTGGAAGAATTCACCGATTAGCGTCAACTTGTCACGATCCGAAATAATGAAGGTGGTAACCAAGAAAGTATTGAGTTCGGTCAACAATCTGAACGTCGGATTGATGCGCTTCAACAACATGGACGGCGGGCCTGTTATCCTCGGCATGACAGATCTGGATGACAATCGCCAGGACGTTCTCGATGCCATCGAAGGCCTGCCGGCAGATGGTCGCACACCATTGTCCGAGACGCTCTATGAATCAGCGCTTTACTGGCGCGGTATGCCGGCGCATTACGGTGAATTAATTAGCGAAACCCCGACAGACCCGGGCGCGCTGGCATCGACCAGCCCAGAGGTCTACGATCAACCGGAATGGGATGTCTGTGCCAAGAATTACAACGTCTTGTTGACAGACGGCGAACCAGTTGACGATGAGGAAACGCCAGCCCTTGCACCGACCTTGCCGAATTTCGCGACCGCGCTGGGACGCTCCAGCTGTACTTTTAACGTGATGGGCGACTGCCTCGATGACGTGGCCGAGTACCTGTCGTTCGAGGATATCGACCTAAACACGACCGGCGATCAACTCGTCACGACGCACACGATTGGCTTTACGATCGATCTGCCTATTCTTGCGGACACAGCGCTCGCCTCAGGTGGCCAGTACTTCCTGGCTGACGACGTCGAATCGCTGACCAGAACCTTGCTGGCCATTATCGCCAACATCAACGACAAGTCATTGTCGTTCTCGGCACCGGCCGTGTCTGTCAATACCTTTAACCGTACGCAGAACCTAAACGATGTTTACATGACAATGTTCGGCGCAAAAGCCAAAGCACACTGGCCCGGTAATCTGAAGAAATACAAGATTACCAACCGCGTCATTTCGGATGTCAACGGCCTGGCCGCGGTCGACCCCGCCACCGGATTCTTCCTCGATACCGCGAAGAGCTACTGGACAGTCGGCGGTGCCGATGGCAATGACGTTCGCCTGGGTGGTGCTGCGAAACAATTGCCAGATCCGGCAGTACGCAACGTGTACACGAATAACAGTGGCACTGACCTGACCAGCACCAACAACCAGGTCACACCGTCAAATGCCGGCGCGTTCACACTGGCAGATCTAGGTCTGACCGGCGCTGTTGGCGAGCCGAGCAAGGATGATCTCATCCGTTGGGCACGCGGTGAAGACCTGTTGGACGAGGACAACAACTTTGCAACGAATATTCGCTATGTAATGGGCGATCCGTTGCACTCACAGCCAGCGGCGGTTGTCTATGGCGGCACACAGTCGAATCCCGATGTGGTCGTTTTCACGGCAACCAATGACGGCTACATGCACGCGATCAATGGTACGACGGGTGCCGAGCTTTGGTCGTTCATTCCGAAAGAATTGTTGTCCAACTTGAATCGCCTGTATTTTAATCCCAATTCGAAATACAAGCAGTACGGCATCGACGGCAATATCGTGCCGGTCGTAAAGGATGAGAATAAAAACGGTATCGTCGATGGCAACGATTTTGTCTACCTGATTTTCGGCATGCGCCGCGGTGGCAATAATTTCTATGCCCTGGATGTAACCAACAAGAATTCACCACAACTGTTGTGGAACGTAAGCTCGCCTGAAATGGGTGAGAGCTGGTCCACACCGGTCGTGTCACGCATGAACATCGTGACCGGTGGACTTAATTCGGACAAGGCTGTGGTTATTATTGGAGGCGGGTACGATACGGTTCACGATACCAATGCGTTGTCGTCCACGCCGGATGGTGTCGGCGCTGGTATCCACATCCTCGACCTGGTGTCAGGTGCAGAATTGTGGCGTACGGGTCCCGATAGTGGCGCCGATCTTCAGCTTACCGGCATGACCCGGGCTATGCCAAACCGCATACGCGTGATTGACCTGTCAGGCGACGGTTTTGCCGATCGCATGTATGCGTCAGATCTCGGTGGCCAGGTATGGCGTTTCGATATTTATAACGGACAAGCACCTTCGACACTCATAACCGGCGGCATCATCGCGCAACTGGGCGGCGAAGGTATTAGCAATCCGACACTTGCTGAAACTCGACGTTTTTACAGCTCGCCGGACCCATCAATATTCACCGATGACCTGCAGGAAAAGCGCTACATCGCTGTCAGTATCGGCACCGGT
>QNFK01000085.1 GCA_003645495.1 Gammaproteobacteria bacterium | reverse complement strand
TCTCGACGTCGACGTTGCCGGGATTGATTTCAGCGCGATTTTCGAACGCCTGTTCGATAATATGCTGAAGTTCAGACATTTTTATTTCTCCTAAAGAACTGCTATCAATGAATTGATTCGCCGCGCCGCATCGAGACACTCGTCGAGGGGCGCGACCAGCGCCATACGGACCCGATTGAGACCGGGGTTACCCGCCGCGGAATCGCGCGCCAGGTATCGGCCTGGCAGTACGGTTACGTTTTGTTCGGCGTAGAGTCGGCGTGCAAACTCGGTGTCGGAAATCGGCGTTTGCGCCCACAGGTAAAAACCCGCCTGTGGTTTCCGCGGCGCGAGTGTATCAGAAAGCAGTTGCAAAACCTGCTCGAATTTCTGCCGGTAGAGCTCTCGGTTTTCGATCACGTGGGCTTCGTCACGCCAGGCTGCGGTGCTCGCGGTTTGCGTCGCCGGCGGCATGGCACAGCCGTGATAGGTTCGATACAGCAGGAAACTGCGCAGCAGTTCGGCATCACCGGCGACGAAGCCGGAACGCAATCCAGGCAGGCTGGATCGTTTTGACAGGCTGTGAAACGCCAGACAGTGACTGAAGCTTTCGTTACCCATCTCGGCGGCCGTTCCCAGCAGGCCCGCGGGCGGGTCGTCTTCATCGAAGTAAATCTCCGAATAGCACTCGTCGCTGGCGATAACGAAATCGTATCGATGCGCCAGTTCTATCAACTTTTGCAGATAGGCGCGCGACATGACGGCGCCGGTGGGGTTACCCGGGTTGCAGATATAGATCAGTTGGCAATCGGCCCATTCGCTGTCGGGGACGGCATCGAGGTCCGGCAAAAAATCGTTTTCCGGCAGGCAGTCGAGGTAACGCGGTGAGGCACCGGCCAGCAGCGCAGCGCCTTCGTAGATCTGGTAAAAGGGGTTGGGCATCAACAGCAGTGGATTGGCGGCGCTGCGATCGACCACGCATTGCGCTATAGCGAACAGGGACTCACGGGTACCGCTTACCGGAAGCACATTGCTTTCAGGATCGATCTGCCCGGGCGGGATCGAGAAGCGGCTCGTGAGCCAGTCGGCGATCGCCTCTCGCAACGCCTGTTGTCCCCGCGTACTGGGATAGATCGACAACTGGTGCAGGTGTGCAATCAGGTTTTCAGTTACGAAATGGGGCGCCGGATGGCGCGGTTCGCCGATCGACAGCGCGATATGATCGAGCTCGGCGGGCGGTTGCAAACCCTGTTTCAACTCGGCCAGCTTTTCAAATGGATAACGCTGTAACTGCGATAAATCTTTGTTCATGGATGATCAATCCGCGCGGGTGAGGTCGACTGCAGCAATATGCAGGCTAGTATAACGGCACAGTCGGCCTTTTGAACTGGCAAATTTGAATCGGCAGCTTTGCGCTTTCAGGGTTGAATCCAGGGCGATGAATACTGAAATCGTGAACCGGGAAGCGCTAAATACGCTGGTTTTGCGACACAGGTCCCACTTCGGGGCGTTTCGAGGAGTATACTTTTTATCAATACCCCTGTTATGTTTTGTGTGTTGGCCCCATTTTTCGATGGGGTTTTTTTTCGTCGTATGAATAGTTGATCGCTTCGCAGCTGATGCGCCGGCGTGGATAGCATGGCAGAATATCTCCGTATTGTTTAACGGAGTTCGCTTTGAACGATCTAGTCAGTGCGCAGCGCGAGTTTCTGGCGTTACGCGATCAGTCCAGTAGCGCAATGCTGGCAACCGTCACGCAAGGTCAGAACCCGGCGGCCAGTTATGCTCCGCTGGTCTGGCTGGACGGTCATTGCTACCTGTTTCTGAGCGAGCTCGCGCTCCACACCCGCAACCTTAAACGCTGCTCCTCGATTAGCCTGGTGTTGATCGAGGCCGAGGGCGAGGCCGCCAACCCGTTTTCGCGACGGCGCATAACGCTCGATGGAAGTGTCCTGGTTGTTGCGCGCGACGATTCACTATTCGATCGGGTGTTGGCCGAATTTCATCGCCGTTTCGGTAAAGTCATGACGATTATCGAACCGCTTGCGGATTTCAGTTTATTCAGAGTCTGTCTGCAGGCGGGTCGCTTTGTGCGCGGTTTTGGTCAAGCCTATGATCTGTCGGGTGAAGATCTCGATGAACTGGTCCATATCGACCTGGGGAAGTAATTGCGAAGGCGATCGTTAAATGTCGCTATGGTCTAACATTTTGAGTATTTCGGCGCGCAGGTCGTCCGCCTGGTACATGCCGCCCGGTGTTTCTGAAATCGCCATATACCAGGGTTTGACCATTTTCTTGAGGCCGTCCACGCTATCCACGGCCTTGATTTCGTCGATCAATTTGCCGACCCGGACGCGGTTGGCGAAGGTCAGCAGGGTATTGCACATGAATTCCGCGGCTTCGGCGTCAGTCGGCTCATTCGAGCTCTCCGGGCCTGAGTAATCCTGGGCGGCAATGGCGGTGGTCGTCGATGTGCCGCCGTCAACGAATCCACCGTTAATCAGGGTGGTAAGGATTTCGCCGATGTTATCGCACAGTGATAGCCGTTTCAGCTCGTTGCAATCGTTGGCGCCGTTTACCAGGATTAATACGCGCCGATGCTTCATCGACAGGTTTCCGGAGCGAGAGTCGATCTCGGCCTGGCCCTTTGATGTCTTGTGAAAGATGTCGCTTGCTTTCATCGATGGTCAGCAATGCAAAATAGTATGGTAATGATACTGATCGCTGCGCGAATTAAAACACCGAAGCGCATAGTTCGTAGGTCGCGACGATCATTTTGCGAGCGATTGGATGTTACCTCGTAACGAAATTCTCCGCCGATGCGGTATTTTTCCGGTTTGAGGGTTAGTGCGTTCATCAAATTCCAGTCAGCATTCAGCCGCGCGTAGTTAGCGGGCGATATACGGTTTGTTGGTCAGCTGCATTTATAATAGTACAAACCAGGACTTAGTGATTTACAGGGCAGAGTGATTGTTACTTTTGTCCTCTTTGCCAGGTCCGTGCCGAGTTCCGGCGAAACCAAATTAATGCAAAATTCGGTAGCAACTTCGAAATGGCTGTGGTCTACTACTGCCAGTTTATTTCAGTGAGCTGCGGCCGAAACGCCGAAAATAAGGCGCTGGAAGGCCAGTTCAACAAGCCAATGAACCTGGAGGAGATAGCTGCCAAATAAAAAATAAGGCAGTGAGGACGAGGAAAGGCGCCTGTAGGCGCCTTTTTTTTGCCTGATTCACCGTGCGCCTGCTTTCCCCCGGTTTACACTAAAAACTCATTCATTCAGGAACTGGCTCAGCGAGTTGGCGTAATAGTTCGCCAGCGGCAGCATTTCCAGGTTTATCTCGTACTCGCCGTCGTCGGATTGGCGGATGATGCCGCGTCGCAGGCAGTGGTTTAGCGCGTGTTCGAGTGTCAGGTTGCGGTTGTCCTGAACCAGTACCAGGTGGCACAGACCCTGCTCGAGCAAGGCGCACAGAGCGTGAAACCGAACCCGCAGTTCATCGGCCGACAGTTTCATGATCGGGTCGTGGAACCACACCCGGCACAGCACCGGGACCGGCGTCGCCGGCACCAGGGCGGTGATGGAGTCGATCATTTCAGCGCCCAGTTTTTCGATCCACTGGTAACGTTGCGCGCGATTCAGGTCGGGCCAGTGAACCCCGTTGTGCGCCAGCCATTTACTGAAGTAAACCGGATTGCCGAAGTTGGCGCAGGCGTAACCGTGCGAGCGCCTGCGCAGCAGTAACTCCCACATCACCCGAGCGACGAAAACGATGCCGTTCCTGAGAATAAAAAGGGGCCCCTTGGTGCGGAAATGCTCGCTGCTGTAACGCAGCATGTTCTGAGCTTCGATGACATGATCGTAATTGATGCCGATAGGCATGAAGACGAGATCGGGAGAAGTCTCGGGATCGTAGTGTTCGGTGACGTAGCTGAGCAGGCCGAGCCGGGCCGGACCCACGCTGCCGTCGCGTGAAAGTTGCCCCTCGAGGAAGATCGCATGCGGTACCCGTGCCGCGGTTGCCATTTGCACGTAGCGTTTGAGTAGCAGGCGATACAGTGGATCGTCGGAATCACGCCTTACAAAATATCCGCCCGCCATGCGCATCAGCGGCTGGATCGGCCAGATGCGTGACCATTCACCGACACCAAACGATAACATCGTGCGGCAGGCCGTCAGGTAATTGGCGATGACATAATCCATGTTGCTGCGATGGTTAATCAGGAACAGGGTCGCGACTTCGTCACTCACGCTGGCCATGCTCTCTTCGTCGACAAAGCCGATTCTCGGATAATAGAGCGAGCGCAGGCCGTTGCGCGCCAGGCGATAGCCGATGCGAAAGTAAAAATACGGGTTGAATGCCGGCACGATGTCCCAGGCGATACGCCAGACTTCGCGCCTGATTTTTTCGAGGGATTCGCCGCGCTCGGACGCAATCTGCCGCACCTGGGATTCGATCTGTGGATCATTGGCGAGCCGATCAGCGAGGACACGCCGCCGCGACAGGGTAAAGGGCGACAGGTTCAATTGCAGAAACGGATTGACCTCCTCGACGATGTTGCGCGTGCGCGCGCTCCAGAAACTGGCCCACAGCGGAAAAACCACCACGCGGATAAACACCAGTAACGCGGTCAGGCAAAGTACCAGGTACTGCCAGAGCGGAATGGAGATCGTTTCCGTCATCGCTGCGCCACCTTCCTGATCACAGGTTAGCGAACATTATTTCCCTGAATTTGTGTAGCGGCTCGTTGTTACGAATCATCGTCATTGGAACCGAAAAGTGCCCGCGCTTCCAGAGAAAACGGTTTGCCGCCGGTACCTGCCAGGCGTCCATGAGTTCCAGTCCGCTTTCAAAAGGAGTCACGTGGTCGTACTGGCCGAGCACGCTGACGATATTGCGCGGTTCCATCACCGGAGGTAAATCCCAGTCGGGATTGAGCAGGGAAATATACTGTCCCGTCAGCTCCGAGGTCCAGCCGCCGGCGATGAGGCTGTCATGCGATTTCCACACTTTGGCGAGAGCGCCGTGGAGGAGTGCATCCTGCTGGTGACCGCTATGCGTAATCAACAGCATTGCCTGCGGACGCAAGTACTGTGGCCAGTCACGTGCAACATCCGCGCACAGCAGCGACATCAATGCGCCCAGGCTGGAACCGCCGATCGCGACCCGCTTGCTGCCTCGGTTATGCGCCCAGTCGATCAACACCGACCATTCGCGAAGCGCACCGCTAAAGGCATCCAGCGGTCCCAGTGGTGAGCGCGAGACGATGGTCTCGCCGGAAAAATGACCGGGGTTACGGCGCCTCCCGTGCCAGGGGGCTTCCGGGCGAATGACTCGAATCCCCATGCGACACAATTCATCGACCTCGTCTACGAGTCCGTGCCAGTGGTCGAATTCGACGCAAATACCATGTGCAAAGATTATGGTGGGTGGATTTTTCACGCCCTCGGGTTCATAGACATGTGCGTAAACGGTATCGCCCAGTCGTTGTGACGGGGATGCAAATCGCAGCCAGTACTCGGTCCCTGCCGATCCCGGGACCTTGCGTGAAACCTCGATGCCGGGCATGGTCTCTGGTGGTGCGAAAACCGGCTGGCGATCCTGCAATGCGGCACCGTAGAGTTCGACCACCTCCTCGATGCTCGGGGTTTGCGGCTGGATGATCGGAATCGAGTGATTTAACAGGAAGCGAAAATTCCAGCGAGTGCGGTTGAGGGCATGCTGGCGGTCGCGGCGTGCGGTTTCGATTGCGACCAGTTCTTCGGTGTGACGCGGCGTGGCGCCGAAGAACGCATCCTCCCAGGCGGTGTTGACCGCCGCGGCGGTGGTGCGTGCAGCCTCGGTCGGGAACAGGGCTTTCTGTACCCGATCCATGTCGATGCCTTCGGCAGACAAGGGTATCGATGCGAGGAATTGCTCGGGCACCCCGTTGCTAACCGTGGCCGCGGCCCAGAGGCGCGATAACGGAAAAAAGTAATGCGTCAGGCCCCACAGGGAAATGCGGTCGAACCAGGGGTAGGCGAGCAGCAGGCCCATCGCTCCTCGGACGCGGCGCGCTGTCGTGTCTTCCGGCCTTAGCCGCGGGTGCCATTCGGTGTCGGCAGTGTGCATCAGTTACCCCAGTTCCTGCGTAGGCCTGTTGGCGATACTGTCTGCCCTCCCATGCCCGCTTGCGCAAGCGATGATAGGCTGAAATCCGCAAACATGCAAAGCACGACCGAGTGCAGAACCCGGGTCGAATTCAGCGTGGTCCGGAGCTGGCACAAATCACCAACAGGCTGTCAACCCGCTGCTGGAAGAATGCTAAATGCCTGCACTGTTTCAGCCTTTCTGTTGCTATAATCTGGCCGCTATGAAATTCATTCTGTGCCTGCTCGTATTGTTCATTTCCCTGGGCGCGTTCGCGCAGGTAAACCCCGAGGGTGTCATGGTACGCCAGGCGACGGTTTATGCCGATGCCAGTAGTTCCACACAAGCCGTCGGCCGTATCAGGGCCGGGGCGCGCGTCAGTATTTTCGGGCGCAAGGGCGGATGGCAGGAAATTTATTCAGAACCGGAGGCGATCACCGGCTGGGTACGCGTATACCAGGTACGCGAAGGTAACTATGCAACGCAGGTGAATCCACAGGAGCAAGAGGATTCGCGTGGATTTCTGGCGGGCCTGGCGTCATTTTCACGCAAGGCCAGTGGATTCTTCACCCAGGATAATAGCGCCACCAGTTCGGCAACGGCGACCATCGGCGTGCGCGGCCTCAGCGAAGAGGAAATCAAGTCGGCAAAGGCCGACTTCCATGAGTTGGAGAAGATGAAAACATTCGCCAGCAATCACAAGCGCATGTCGAAGTTCAGTAGCAAGGGTAGTTTACAGGCGAACAAGGTCCCCCATATTTCAGGTTCCAGGAAATGAGCCGGTTGCTGCCATTACTTTTGATCACGGGCCTTGGATTAGCGGTCCTGCCGGTAATGCCCGCGATTGCGTTCGATCTCGATGGACTTCAAAAACAATTGACGACCAGCCTCGAAAAGCTCAACAAGATGCGTGGCAAGGTTTCGACTGAAGAAGAGATCGAAATCGGCGGCAACCTGATCTCAGGTTTGCTCGGCGCCGCGGCGCTGGTCGACGAACCAGGGCTGCAGCGCTACGTCAACGATGTCGGTTTCTGGGTCGCGGCGCAATCGGGTCGTGGTGAAGGGCCCTGGCTAGTCGGCTGCATACATTCACAGGGGCTCCAGGCCATTGCGGCACCGTCCCGCTCCAGAGCGGTTAGCGGGCGTCTTG